>DATART010000111.1:0-2585 GCA_036264035.1 Thermoanaerobaculia bacterium
CTAATCTACTGATCCACTGACTCCCATGCCCCGCCGCCGGAAAAACACGCTGTTGCAGCGCGTCGAATACTTCTTCTATCGCGCCGCCGCCCTCGCCGTCCGCGCCGGCTCCGAGGAGGCGCTGCGCAGATGGGGAACGCGTCTTGGCGCGTTGGCGCGTCACGTCCTTCGCGGACGCGACCGGCTGGCGATGCGCAACCTCGCCGCGACATTTCCGGAGAAGAGCGAAGCGGAACGGCGGCGCATCCTCGATGAGTGCTGGCGTCATTTCGGCCGCGAGGCGCTCGAAACTATTCGCATGCAGCACATCCCCATCGAAGAGATTCCTTCGCACTGTCACTTCGTCAACCCCGAGGTCCTGCAGAATGCCATTGCTCTCGGCGGCGGCGTCCTGATCCTCAGTGCGCATTACGGTGGCTGGGAGATCTCCGGGTTGGCCGTCATGGCCCACGTCCACAACGTCCACACCGTGGCCCGTCCGCTCGACAACGAACTCCTCGAGCGCGATCTTGCCGCGATCCGCGCCAAAACCGGAGTGGAGGTGGTCGACAGAAAACGGGCCGCGCGTCCGCTGCTCAAAGCGCTGCAGAATGGGGGTGTCGTCATCCTCCTTCCCGATCAAGCGGTGCAGCCGCGCGAGGGCATTCTCGTTCCGTTTCTCGGCCGGCCGGCGTGGACCACTGACGCACCCGCAAAAATGGCTTTGCGTCAGGAGTCAGCGATTGTGTTCGGTTTTTGCATTCCGGACACAACCGGGCACCATCTGGAGTTTGATGAGCCCATCATCCGGGTCGACCAATTGAGCGACGACGAGAAGAACGCCGAGGCGCTGACCACGCGCATCAACGACGTTATTTCCCGCCGGATCGCGGCTCGCCCGGAGTTATGGTTGTGGATGCACGACCGCTGGAAGGGGAACGCGCCGGGTGAGATCGAAAGCGAAACAAAAGATGCCCAGTGAGACCGTCGTAGTCGGCCTCAATTGGGTCGGGGACAACGTCCTCGCACTTCCGACCTACCGCGCGCTCTATCATCGTTTCCGCGGTGAAGGCGGTATCACCGTGGCCGCGCCCGAGCACATCGCTTCCCTCCTCGCCTCGGCCGGCATCTTCCGCAGCGTGATCCCGTGGAACGGCGATACTCGCGAGCGCATCCGGACGCTGAAGGCGGGACGTTTCCGGCGCGCCGTCATCCTTCCAAACTCGTTCCGCGCCGCGATGATCGCCTTCGCCGCCGGCATCGGCGAGCGTTGGGGCTACTCCACCGACGCGCGCGGAATGCTGCTCACGCACGGCATCCGCCCCGATTCGTCGCGCGGCCATCAGCTCGATGACTATTCGATGCTGCTCGCGGCGATGAATGCGCCGCGCGTCGTCGATGAGATTCCGACGATGACCATTCCGCTGCACGTGCGCGAGCGCGCCGGGCGGCTGATGCGCGACGCAGGCGTCCGGCTCGACGAACCGCTCTTCGGCCTGCATGCGGGCGGACTTTACGGCCGCGCCAAACATTGGGGCGATCGCCGCTACGGTGAGCTCGCCGAGCGGCTGCGCGCCGCCGGCTTCTCAGTCGTCCTGCTCACCAGTCCCGGCGAACGGCATCAGGCCGAGACGATCTCCGCATCGACCAGCGGACTGCCGATCGTCGGCTACGACGGCGATGTGCTGCATCTCGCCGCGGCGATTTCGCATTGCTCGATCGTCGTGACGAACGACAGCGGCCCTCTCCATCTCGCCACGGCCCTGGCCGTCCCCTCGGTGTCGATCTTCGGCCCGACCGACCCCGATCGCACGGTCATCCCCGGCGCCTCGCGCGTGGTCCGCAAACCGTTCGCGTGTCAGCCCTGCTACAAACGCGAATGCCCGCTGATGCATCACGGCTGCATGAACGAGATCTCCGTCGACGACGTCTTCGCCGCCGCCGTCGGCCTCTTCAACGAGATCGAAGGGAAGATCGAAACGGACGGCGCCGGCGCGGTGGCATTCGGGACGGAGTAACGCCGCCGCCTATAATCCTCCGTTGATGCCTGTCGACGACGAGGGCCGGCTGTACAAGATCGGCGAAGTCTGCAAGATGGCCGAGGTGCAGCCGTACGTGCTGCGCTACTGGGAGACGGAGTTCCCGCCGCTGGCGCCGAACAAAAGCGGCGGCGGCCAGCGCCTTTACACGCGGCACGAGATCGACATCATCCTGCGCATCAAGCAACTGCTCTACTCCGAGGGCTTCACGATCGCCGGCGCGAAGAAGAAACTCGATGTGGAGATGTCCGCGCCCGTGGCGGAGATCCCCGCCCCCGTCGCCGTCGCTGCACCATCGAAGGATGTCTCGAAAGCGCTCGGCGATGTGAGGCGGGAGCTGACGGCGATCCTCGAACTGCTCGACTCGTAACTTCGGCTTCGCCGCGTAGTCTGTTGTCGGTGATCGGTTCAGAGCTGACAACGCGCAGGCATCAACGGAGAACCGACAACCGACAACGCGCCAGGCTACCCAGCGGGTGTCTCCTTCGGCTCCGGTTCCGGCGACGGCGTCGTCGCGCCTGGCGGCGTATCGCTGCTCTGCTTTTCCGGAACCTTGAAGCCGAGGTA
>DATART010000117.1:0-13053 GCA_036264035.1 Thermoanaerobaculia bacterium
GGGTGTCGATCGTTTCGACGGTGAGGTTCGGCGGCGGCGCTTCGGTCGCGAACACCTCGCGCAGCGTGTGCGCGGGATCGACGGAGATGACGGTGTAGTTTCTGTCGGGATGTTGTGCGGCGAGTTGAAGGGCGATCGATGCCGCCGAAGTCGTTTTGCCGACGCCGCCTTTTCCGGCACGAAAGGTGAGGCGAGCAAGTTGGAGCCGCCCTGGGAACGCGGGCGTCACGCTCGCAGCCCTCGCTCGCGAGCGGGCGGGACGCCCGCGTTCCCAGGTGCTCCACTCCTCGATCGCTTCCGCCGTATCGAGCGGTACGCACGCGCGCGGCGCATCGACCACTGGCGCGAGCCGCTTGCGCGCGACGTCATCGCGGCTGCGATCGCAATCGTCGTCGGCGACCGCGCGGTTGAGGATCACGAACGGAACGTCAATTCCATCAGCGCGCACTTCGCGAATCAGCCGCTCCGTTTGCTGGACCACCCACGGTTCGGACAATGTCACCGGAACGAAGGCCGAATGCGCAGGATTCGTGAGCAAATCGCGGCGCCGTTTCGCGTCCTCTTCGAATTGCTCGACGAAGGCGTCCATCGCATCGCGGACGTCGCGACGCGTGAACTGCCGCATCATTCCGCGATGCTTCGCCTGCATCGAGTCGAGCGCCTCGGCGAACTGGCGGAAGTGATCGGCCGAGGAGAGCATGCGCAGCGTGTGGCCGGTGGGGGCGGTGTCGACGACGATGGTCGAGTCGGGATTCGCCTCGGCCAGCTCGCCGATGCGCATCCACGCCATCAGCTCGTCGACGCCCGGCAACGACAGCTCGAAAAATCGCCGCAGCTCGTCTTTGTCGAGATACGTTCCTCGGTCGCCGAGCTCGAGGAAGCTGTCGAGATTGCGGTCGAGAAAGCGCCGGTACAGCGCACCGGCATCCAGCGCCTCGGTGCGCAACTCGGCGTGCAGGATGTCGGAGAGATTTGACGCCGGATCGGTCGTGAAGAGGATTACCGGCCGCGATTTGCCGAGGTGCAGGGCCGCCGCGATCGAGACCGTCGTTTTGCCGACGCCGCCTTTGCCACCGAACAGAATCACGCGGCGATCGGCGACGCGATCGAACGCCGCCGCGAGCGTCACTGGCCGTATCCGGTGAAGATGCCGATGCCGCCGTCCTCGTCGTCGTCACCGCCGCGCTGTTGCCGCGCCAGCTCTTCGCGACGCGCGCGGATTTCGCGCAGCGCCTGAAACACCTGCGCCTCCTGCACCGCGTAATCCTCTTCGCTGATGTCACCGACTTCCAGCATCATCTGCAGCTCGATGAGCCGTTCCTTCCACGGCTGATCGTTGAGCAACTCCTCGTTCGCCATCGTCTGGATCTGTTTCATGATCCAGTTGAAGCCCGCGATCGGGAGCTTCATCGGCAGCATGAGGATGTCGTCGAGGAGGAACATCGGCGCCTACCGCTCCGCGCGTTCCAGCTTGAGGCGGATGTTGACGAAGTTGTACGGCGGCCACGGACCGGTGTAAAGGAACGAGAGCTTGTTCTCGTATTTTTTGGCGATATCGGTGATCTGGTCGTCGAACGTTTTGGTTTTCTCGCGGTCGACGAGGAACGCGGCGTTGAGAATCATCTTGTCGCCGATCGGTTTGTTCGAACGCGAAGCGATCGCGGCGTCGCGCAGCGCTTCGTAAATCTCGCTGACGTACGCATCCGCTTTCGCCTGCAGCGCCGACTCGACCACCCGGCCGAGCTGCATGCGCGAGAAGTACGTCGAGGTCGATGTATTCGACTGAATCTCTTCCTTCAGCCGGCGAATCTCTTCGTTCTCCGTCTCGATCTCGCTGACCACCTGATCCTTGTTCCAGTTCACCTTCAGGCCGAACTCGATCTTGCCGTCCATCTTCTGCAGCACGTCGGAGAGCGCGTCGTACGTCCCTTTCAGGAACTCCTTGATGTCGTTCTCGGTGCGGAAGACGGTGCCGAAACTCATCGGCAGCACGGTGAAATCCTTCATCACCAGCTCGTTCACGTGCTCGTGAGCGAGAGCGTTTTCACGCGTCGGATCGAAGACGATCAGCGGACAGTTGGAGACGACGGCCGCGAATTCTTTGTACGGAACGGTGTAGACCTTGTCGCCGCGGCCGCCGATGCCGACCGGTCCAAAATCGCGCGGGATATCGGTCTTGATGATGCAGTAAACGTACTTGCCCTGTTCCGTTTCGGGCTGCTTCGCCTGTGCTTGGTCTTCCATGTCGTTCGGGGCCTCGGCGGATGACGCGAAGCATACAATACAAGCCGTTTTGTCAGCCCGGCGCGTCGCCTCCCTCACCGAAAACTGGTTCCGCAAACACCAGCGCCCGCTGCCGTGGCGCGCGGCGTACGACCCGTACGGCGTGTGGGTCTCCGAGATGATGTTGCAGCAGACGAGGATGGAGGTCGTCCTCGGCTACTACGAACGGTTCATGACGCGCTTTCCGGATGTCGCGTCGCTCGCCGCTGCAAGCTTCGACGATGTCACAGCTGCATGGTCGGGACTCGGCTACTACCGCCGCGCGCGGATGCTGCGCGACGGAGCGCTCGATGTGATGACGCGCTTCGGCGGGGTGGTCCCGAACACGGTCGATGAACTGATGACGATCGCAGGAATCGGGCGCTACACCGCCGGCGCGATCGCATCGATCGCGCATGGCCGACGCGCGCCGATCGTCGACGGCAATGTCGCGCGGATTTTGGCGCGGCTGTTCGCGCTCGAGGCGCCGCTCGCGTCGCCTGCGTTGATGCGCGAGGCATGGATGCACGCGGAAGAGGTGGTGGCCGCATCGAAATCGCCGCGCGATTTCAATCAGGGTTTGATGGAGCTCGGTGCACTGGTCTGCACGCCGCGCAATCCATCGTGCGGACGATGCCCGCTGCGCCGTCATTGCGCCGCGTTCCTCAGCGATCGCGTCGACGAGTTGCCGCGTCCGAAAGCGAAGCCTGCCACGCGCGAACTGCGCATCCCGCTCTACCTCGTCACCGATCGCACCGGCCGCGTGCTCATGCGCCGCGAAGGCGGTCAGCTCATGCGCGGTATGTTTCACCTCCCGCACGGCGATACGACGCTGCTCACCGGAACGCCGCTGGATGTGGTCATTGAAACCACATTGGGAACGTTCCGGCACACCGTGACCAATCGCCGGATCACCTTCGAAGTCTTCGCCGTCGCGCGGCGTCCGCGCGCGCGAGGGAGCGAGTACGCGTGGATCGATCCCGCCGCGCTCGGCGCCATCCCGCATCCGTCGTATGTGCGCAAAGCGTTACGGCTGGCCGGAATCGGCAAGTGACGGCTTGCTGTTCGCGGGAGGCATGAGATTTTCCATAACCCTCGGCATCCTTCTCGCCGCGGCAACGCTCCACGCGCAATCGCGTACCTACGCGATTACCAAAGGCGGCAACAACGTCGCGCAGTTTCACGCCGAGGATACGTATGACTCGTTCGACGGAAAGACGAGCGATGTCAGTGGCACGATCGTGGCCGACCCCGCTAATCCCTCGGCGGCGAACGTCCAGATCAACATCAACATCGATTCCCTCGACACCGGCGTCAGTCTGCGCAACAAAGAGATGCGCGAGCGCTACCTCGAGACGACGAAGTTCGGGACGGCGACATTCAAGTCGGTCAGCGTGACCGGACCCGCATCGATCGCGCCGAACGTACCCGCCGACATCAACGTCACCGGCGACCTGTCGCTGCACGGCGTCACGAAGCGGATGACGATTCCGGTGCGCGTTGTCCTCATCCCCGACGGCCGCATCCACGCAACGACTGATTTCAAGATCCGCATGCCGGACTTCGGCATCACCGTCCCGCACAACCTGCTCGTGACGGTGAACGACGAGGTGCCGGTGCATCTCGACGTCTGGGCGGGCGCGAAGTAGCTTCTATTCGGTAACCGCGTTCGTATCGCCTGGATTGCTGACGGCTAGCTTCCTCATCGCGGTGGCGCTGGCGGAATCGGGGCAGCCGTCGGGAAGGCCGTCGACGAGCACTGTCGCCTTGATCCTAGTTGCGGCCGCGCTCCATTTCACGGCTATTTCTTTTGCCGTACCGGTCTGCACCTTGCCGTCGATCGTCCATTGATAGGTCAAGTCCGACAAAGACGGATCGACGACCGCGATGAATGTGACGAAGTCTGTCTTGGTCGTGTCCGCCTTGACAGTGATCTTCGGACAGCACGTGGCGAGGGGATCAATCCTGTGCCGCAGATCGGTCACGGACAACACGCCGCCGACATTGACGACGATGCCGAGCGGCGCGTAGTGATGCGTCACGCCGTGTGGCGGCTGAGGACCGCCGGGCCACTCGATGTCGCCGGTTGCACGAGCCGGGATCAGCCAGTAGTCGCCTGGGCGATAGACTGCGTTGAGCGGCTCGAAACGAATCTGGATTCCGTCTTCGAGATTGAGGAGTTTGTTTTCTTCGATCTTCGCGGCGCCGTCGGTTAGTGTCAGGCCGTGGTGTTCAGGATTGCCTGCCTGCTGGTCCCAACGGCGAAGGAAGGGATGTCTTGTGTCGTCGCGGCCGGCGTTTGGTGCACCGCTCAGCGTGACGATCAGCTCCGTCGTGTCAATGTCTTTGACCTCGAACAATTTCTCGGGCGCGCTTTGCGCATCGAGCGACGTGTCGTCGTCGACCACCTCCACGTAATCTCCGATCTCCAGGCCGAAGCGGTCATCGCGGCCGAGATGCTCGACGGTGACCAGCGCATCGGCGATCGACTCGATCGGGAAAACGACGGACGCGTTTTCGCGTGACCATTTGAACGTGGCGGTGCCTGCCGGACCGCCGTCGTGAATCTCCACGCGATAGAGCTGATTCTCACCGCGATATTGCGCATCGGGCGGGGCGATGCAGGGCGTGGCCGGCGGCGTGCCCTGATCCGTCGACGCCGTGAGCATGCCGGGGTTCACATTCGCGATGAGTTTCTTCCATTGATTTGAAGTCTCGAAGTGAAGGCAATCAAGAGGCGTGGTCGTCGGTGTCTCGACGCTCACGAACCGCACACGCCACACGATCTTCACTCGCGCCGAGGTGTCGGGTCCGCCCAATGCGACTTCGCGAATGCGCGGATCTTCGACGGATGTGACGTGACGCTCCCACACGTCGAGGTAGGCCAGCAGCGGCATGGCCAATTTGCTGAGATCCGCCTTCTGCTGGTCGCTGTATGTAACCTCCGCCTCGTTTTCGCAGAGGAATCCGTCGACCCAATAGCGGCCCGCTCCGATCGTCAGTTTCGCCATCTGTTCGCTCCACCCCTGCAACATGATGTTTGCGCTCGACCCCTTCAGCGCAATCTCGAAACCGAGGTCGTTCGCGGGACCGCCGTGCGGTCCGATCACATCGGCGGCGAGCGTGCGAAGGTAATACAGCAGGATCGCGGTCTGCTCGTTGTAGTCGGCATCGAGCAGGACGCGTCCCTGCTGCATGAGCACCATCGAGAAGTGCCGCCTCGGGTCGAACGTAACGCGTGAGTAGTCGCCTTGCATGTCGTTGTCCTCAGTTCGCTGGAATGACAGCGCTGCCGATACCGGCCGGGGTGAATTCGTCGAGACGGGTGCGGAGGTTCGCCTCGCGCTGCGGTTCGAAACGGTCGTGGAAGACACCCATGGCCGACTCGTCGTCGGCGCCGCGCGCGATTTCGGGAGCGGTGGTGGAGTGGAGGCGGCAATACGTGGGAGCGCCGTAGCGCAGGCTCTCGAAGCGCGGCCGCACGCGCCGCTCCGCGTTCCGCTTTGCACGGTCGGATTTCACGGCGGCGATGGCGGCGTCGGGCTGGCATTCGTAGCGCCGCGGCGTGCGCGAGCAATCCGGTACGTAGCAGAAGCGCATGCAGCCAACCTGGCTGCGCGCCACGTGGACGTCGCCGTGGAAAATGCAGTTTTCGGCCAGCTCGATCGCGTGCACGTTGACCTCGCCGATCACCGTGCAGCGCGCGATGGTCAGAAGCGCGTGAGCGACCGCCCGGCCGCTGCCGCTAACGCCGATCGCTTCGTTGTCTTCGCTCGTAGCGTCGACGATGCTGTCGCTGATCGAAAGCCGCAACGGGTCGGTCATGACTTCGTTCTCGTCCACGAGGATGGAGCCGACGATGCTGTGCGCGATGTCGATGCGCGCGGTCGTGCCGAGCAACTCGATGCTCGGCTTCTCCTCGTACTTTGGCTGGCAATCGTGACCGAGCGTCCACCGCGGCACGAGCGTGCAATGGCGAATGACGACGCATGACAAACGATTCTGAATCTGCAATCCCCGCCCCGCAATGAGCAGGCCATCGAGAATGAAGCGCGGATCGTGCGCGGACGGATCCTCGGCCGTCGGACCGGAGACGACGATCGCGTCGTCGCCGCTGGTCTTCTCATCCAGCAGCCGTACCACCGGCCGCGCGCCGTTGCCAGCGCGCAACTCGAGCGTTCGTCCCGCTTTCAGTTCGATCTCGATTGCCTCGGTGTACGCTGCGCTGTCCGCGATCTCGACGATGGCGTCAGGGTGCTTTTCCTGTTCGTGCTGCCACGCGTCGAGCGCGGCGTTGACGGTCTTGAACTTCGCAGTCCCATCCTGGCTTACGGTGTAGACCGTTCGTCCGGCGGATGGACTGAGTGCGCGTTCGTATTCGCCGCCGCCGATGTCGGCGGTGAAGGCGTAGTGATACGAAACGCGGACGTCTTTGGCGGGGTGATCGTCGGCGAGAGCGATGCGGCCGAGATGGGGATCGACAGCAACCTGCTCGCCCTTCGGGCGGTAGACCCATCCGCTCAGATCGGCCGCCACGATCCGCTCCAGTGCCACCGGTTGGCCGTCGATCCAGATCATCAGGCTCTTACCGTTGCCGTAGTAATCGGCGGTCCGTTCGTCGAATGCACGGCGCCGGATGGCGGTTGGGACGTTCATTTCGTCCGCAATATGCGTCGGTTCCGGCTCCTCGACAGGCAGCGTGCAGAGCTGCGTGTCGTTGCTGAGAATGCTGAAGGTGAAGCGATTGCGATCGCGTTTTCGCGCGCGGCGATCGAGGTGGTACGCCGGCGCGTGGGTCACGGAGTATTCGCCGAGGGGCCAGACGAAGAGGCCGACGCTGGGGATGTTGTAGCGGCGCCGGACGTCAACGGTATGCGCCTGCTCGCCGAAGGCACCATCGATGCGGTCGAGCGCGTCGGCATCGTGCAGATCGACGAATCGTCCCCGCGACGGTTGCAGGTGATTGAGGTTCTGCGCGACGGCCAGCAGGCGATAGAACTCGACGGCGCGGGCCGGCCAGCCGGCCACGTCGCGCGACATCGATTCCAGAATCGCCAGCGTCCCTTTGCGCCTCCGGTCGCGGATCGTGTGGGCCACGTTTGCGCGCGGCGCGAGGATGCGGTTCCGCGCCGCGCCTTCCGCCGTGGCAGGCGATCCGGGCTCGCCTCCTTCGTGCACGGCACGGTAGCCGGCCAGCTCCGCGATGTACGGCACCATCCACTCCTCGCAAGTCTCGATGAACCAGTTCTCGTAAAGCTGCGCGATGTCGTGCTCCACGACGTCGGCCTGTTCGGCGATCACGCGCAAGAGCGCGCGCAGAGGCTGGCCGTACTCGGCGTCGCGCTTTCGGTAGACGCCGGGCAGCAGCGCGTAAAGACGATCGATGCGCGCGTCGTTCACTTCGAAAGCTCCGTGAGGATCAAGGTGTCGGGAACGGCGGCGCTCAGATAGGCCAGCTCGGCGGGCAGAATGCCGGAGACGCGGCGCTCGGCACCCGGACGCGCCTTCGCCGCGCGAATGCGGTGATGCAGCTTCGCCTGCCCGGCCAGGACAGCCAGCTTCGCCGCGGTCGCGTCTTCGCTGACGGAATCGAAGACGTCGAGATCGACATAGACAACGCCGGCCTGCGCCTGAATGACGCTGATCGCTTCGCTGTCGAGCGCGTCCTGACCGAGGTCGCGGCGCGCGAAGCCGAACGTCTCGAGCAGTGCAGCGCGGATCTTCGGCTCGACCGCGGTCCAGAGATAGTCGGGATCGAGCTTCACCTTCGCACTGATCACAAGCAGGTTTACCTTGCGCAACGCGATCTGGAGGCCCTGCATCGGATCGCCGTATCGCAGCAGCGCGGTACGGAGGTTGATGAAGAGATCGGACGTCGTGGCGATCGGGATGTCATCCGATCCGGCAATAGTGAGATGCACGACCTGCCGCCGGCCGTCGGAGAGCAGCGCGGAGGAGGCCTTGCCGATGCCGGCGTACGTGCGGGCGAAGTCCTCGTAGTCGCGCGTGGAGACGAGGCGGTCGAGGGCCATGACCGCCATCGGCGCATTGCGGCGGGCGGTGTCGCGGTCCTCGCGGTTCGCGCCGCCGGTGGCGGGCAGCGGATTGACGACGCTCTTTACGCCGAGTGGACGCGTGGCCAGGAGACTGATCTGGCCGGCCACGACGTTGCCGGGCGCGCCGATTCCGGTGCGGTAAACGCTGGTGACGTTGTCCCGGCCGGTGGGGAGACGTGCGCCCGAACGGCCGTCGCCGAAAATCACAGTCGTCTTGTCGTCATCGTCGGTGGTGGTGATGAATCGTCGATCCTTCGGGCCTAATCCATCGAGGGTTTCCACTTCGTGCCAGAGAACGTCGTTGACGCGGACAGCCAGCGTGCTCTCGGCGCCCGCGGGTGTGGCGGCGGAGAGGTAGGTGAGCGGCGACTGGCGAAGAGGGAACTCCTGCATCAGCTTGCCGGCGTCGCCGCTGCCGAGGACCTCGGCATGCGTCTCGCCGTGCGTTGCGTTGACGACGTTGCCGTAGATCGTGACCGTGTCGAGCCGATAGCGGTATGACAGATCGTTGGCCAGTAGCAGCGTGCTGCGCGTCCGTTCGCCGGGCGGCGGCGGAATGGGAGTTTGCTTGACGCCCGCCATCATGGCCAGCTCCGTGGCGTTGACGCCGGTGACGTTGGGGATGTCGACGCGCTCGCCGCTGACGAGGAGCCAGCGTCCCGATTGGAGTCCGCCGAGGAGATTGGCCAGCTCGATACTGTTCCCTTCGACAGGGTTGGCAATCGGATCGATCGGTTGGTCGGCGAGCGGCAGCAACTCGCTTTGCGCGTAGACGACCGTCTTGCGGATGGCGTCGAAGTCGTTGGAGATCAGATGCTTAATATGGTCGGAATCGACGGGCAGTTCTAACTCATGCTCGATCCAGTTGAGGGGCGTCATTTCGTTCACGGGCGAAACGAGACGGATGTCCGTAGTTTTGCCCGAGAGGCCGTAAACGCCGCGGCCGACGGACGCTTTGACCTTGCCGGCCTTTGCAATGAGTGGAGTCGCGTGAGGAGTGAGCGACGTGGTGTCTCTATCGACGACAACCCAACTGCCCTGCACGATCGACTCGTAACTGGCGTCAAGATGGACGAGGTTGGGCTCTTCGTACGGGTCGCGCTGGTGGTTGATGGTGATGAGATTGCCGTCGTACACCGGTTCCACGACGTGCCACTGGTCATCCGTAACGGGCCTCGTCTGCGCGCCCGGAAGTTCCGGAGGACGCGTCGCGGTGGCGTTGTAGCCGAACAGCGGCGCGGTGAGGCGAAGCGCGTAAACGCTCATCGATGGAGCGGCCACTGTCTCCACGTTGGCCAACGCCTCATATAGCGACGCGCTGAGTGCGGGGCGCAGAGCCGTCAGCAATTTGGAGGTGCCGGCGGTATTCGCGCCGAACGCAGTGTCAAGGCTTCGGCCGAGAGCCAACGTGCTCGCGGGCGGCGTCGACGGCGTTTGTAGGAGTGCGGTGATCAGCTCTTCCTGAACGTCGGGGACTTGCGTGATTTTGGCAGCCGTCTCGGCGACCGTTTGCGGACCGGCGGCGAGGCTTTGGTCCGCGGACACGGCTTTCAACTCGCGCGTCAGTTCGGTCAGCCACGGCACTAGCCGCGCATAGGCTCTCTGCTGAGCTTCCGCGAGGCGAGCTTCGAGCTGCGCGATGATGGGGCCGAGATCGGTGACGTCGCCGATCGTTTTGAGATGATCGAGGTCGGCGATCGTTCGCCTCGACGTCGCGTTCTGCGTAACTCCGAAGCGCGCGAGCTGCTTGTAATGGTTCGCGATCTGACCGAGGGTTTCCTGAAGCGACGGTTTGACGATTTTCTTCGACGACACGTTCAAGATCACGTGCGTGCGATTCGCCGCCGCGTCCGCCTCGACGCTGCGTACCCGCCGCACGAACTGTTGTCCCGCGGCGCTGCCGAAGACGAGCAGCAGCGGATCGTTCGGTTTGAGCTTCGTCGTGACGCCCTGGAGATACAGATTTTCGAAAGTCTCGGCGTTGCCGGCTGCGATCGTTTGCGGACGCGTCGTGCGCGGCGTGAAGACGTTCCACTCGGTGCGCGCCTCGACGTCCGCGGACGTCTCGAACGACTGCGGCAGCTCGCCTGGTCCGGGGAGACTCTGCGCGCGCGTACCGGCCGGGATGATTACCGGCTGGCTCTCCTTTTCGAGCGTGTAGGCGAGATAGACGCTGGAGGCAACGCCCGGCCGCAACCGGTAACCGATCAGCCGCGCCAGTTCCAGAACGGAACGGCGCTCGGTGGCCGTGCGCAGGAATCCCTCGTTGGCGATGCGCTCCTGGTAGAACGTCAGTACGTCGGCGACGAGCGCCCAGGCATCGAGCATGGCGATGGCGGGGTCGGAAGACTGCCGCGTGGTCAGCGCCAGCAGCGGTCGGAGCAGATCGATCGACAGCGGCACCGGCAGCGCGTTCTCTTCGAAATCTTCCGGCGTGAGCTCAACCTCGGAGAGGCGCGCCTTCATGGTCCGGAAGAAGCTCCCGTGCGTGCCGACGCGATACCGCAGCGCGCCGAGGCCCGGGCGGTTGATCACGGTGGCCGGCGTGAGTTTGCCGATGCCGGAGCAGCAGGCGCAGGTGTCGCTCATCGTCCGCCTCGCAAGTCGAGTTTCAGAATGCCGTGGCCGGGCGCGCCGGGATCGTTGTCGAGCCGCGCCACTTCCAGCGCCGCAAGCGGCAGGATGCCGTTCTCGATCTCGCCATGCGCCTCTTCGTGCAGCCGCTGCAGCCGCGTCACAGTGACGCTCTCCACGCCGTTCACCGCCTGCGCTGCGGCGACGAGGCCGCTGAGCCGCACGCCCTCGCCGAACGTGAGATTGTCGGGATGGAAGAAGCCGCTCCGGCCACCGCCGAGGTCACGATTGCTGAAGAGGTCGAGAAGATCGGCTTCGACATGCGCCCGCAGATAGTGCGGCCGCACGCAGATTCGAAGCGCGACGTCGAGCGCCACGTAGCGCGCCGGCGTGACGCGCACATCGTGGCCGATCCTGCGGTAGCGATGGAGGTAGCCGTCGACTTGGTCGCGCAGCGCATCCTGCAACTCTTCGCGATCGCGCGGATCGATCGCCACCTGCGCTTCGTACCAGCTGCCGGTCCAGCGGAGAGGCGGCGCTGCCGCGCGCTGGATGGCGGCGGGATCGCTGCGCTCGGCCAGACGCGCGTAGTCGTCGCTGATGACGGCGCGCTCGAGCTGCTTGCGGATCGCGCCCGGCGCAAACAGCCTCACCTCGTTCAGCGGCTCGGGCTCGGTTCCGCCTTGCGCCGGCAACGGATTGCGCACGCGCCGGTTTCCGCCGCTGTCCGTCCCGTGGAAAAACACGATTTTCGAAATGGCCTCGGCCCCGACGTTTCCGCGCGTGCCGTTGCCGGTGCGATACGCCGCCGTCAGCGTCGTGCCGGGAATGGGCGTGCGTCCGCTGCTGCCGTCGCCGAAGCGGAGATGCCCGCGCCCGTCGTCGTCGATCTCGACGACGAAATGGCGATCCCGCGGTCCACTGTCGAGCAGGTCGGCGCGAGGAGTCCACGATTCGCCGCCGCTCACGCCGACGGCGGGAATCGCCTCGCGAGGATCCTGAAGCAGCGCCATGCTGGCCGGTCCGAGCGTGGCATTGCTGCCGATTCCGGCCACAGCGGCGAGACTCTGGCCGAACATCTCCACGAGCTCAGCGTTCTCCATGTCGCCGAGCGCATAGCCGGCGCCGGCGCGCGCCGCGAGCGCGTAGACGCGGCGCGACTTTTTCGCCAGCAGCCGCGCTTCGCGTTCCAGCAACCAGGCGAGTGCGTGGCTCTGCGCTTGCGCGCCGGGCTTGGCCAGCCCCGCATCCTTCGCTGCCTTCGCACCGAAAATCGTGGTGAGCTCGGCGATCTCGCCGGCGTTGAGAATTCGCCCGTCCTGCGTGGCGCGCCACAACTGCTCGGCGCGCGCATGCACCGCCGGCGTGAGCCGCGCGAGCAATTGCGCCTGCCGGCGCGACACTGCCGCCCGCGCCGGAAACGGCACCGAGTGCGTGATCGGAGAAAAATTCAGCGGCGGCGGACGGAACGGCGTCGGCACGGCGGCGTGAATCGGTTCGCAGTCGTCGCAGGAGGCTTCTTCGGCCACCGGCGGTACATTCCACGACTCCGGCGGCATGGGACGGCCGTGGTCGACGAGGATGACGTTGCCATGAGCGACGCTCACGTCCTCGAGATACCGGCACTCCGGCGCGCGTCCGATCGCGGAAACGCAGAGCGGGAAGGGGAGCGCGTCTTCGTCGGCCCATTCGATCTCGATGACCGCTTGATCGTAGAGCGCGTCGACTCCTGGATCGGCCTTCGTCAGGCGGACGACGTGCCGGTGCGCACGGTCGGCATCCGCGGCCTGTCCGGTGATCGGCCCCAGCACCTCCTCGAAAATCAGGACGTCGCCGGCCTGAAGGTGGAGCAGCCGCTTGCGCGGAAGTGGTGGCGGCGGATCGGGCGGACAATCGTCATCGTCGTAGTGTTTCTTGTGCTGCGGCTGCTGCTGCGGCTCGATTGCGCCGACCCATTCGTCCACCAGCGTCGCCGACGTGGCGCCGCGCGGCAAGCAGCATTCGCGGTCGCCCCACGTGTAGAACGCGATGCGATTGTGCGCCTGGTACAACACGCGGCCCTTCGGTTCGCCGACCGGCTCGAAAACCTCATAGTCGGCGAGCGGCACGTTGCGCATGTCCTCTTCGTCGAGAACGCCTTTGTTCCAGGCCAGACGGGTTT
>DATART010000181.1:0-7792 GCA_036264035.1 Thermoanaerobaculia bacterium
CGTTCCTCCGACGCCGCAACCGGCGCCGCCGCCAGTGATGCCGCCAACGCCTCCTCCCGGAGTCCAACCGTGACTTCCGCAGCGGCGACGCTGAACGCCGCCGGCGGGACGACCGCCCGCGAGGAGCGCCAGCCGGTCAACAAGTGGCTGGTGACGGTGTCGATCACCTTCGGCACGCTGATGGGTGCGATCGACGCATCGATCGTCAACGTCGCGGTGCCGCATCTGACGGGATCGCTCGGCGTCACCATCGAGCAGATCACGTGGGTCACCACCGGCTTCGTAATCGCCACCGTCATGGTCATGCCGCTGACCGGATTTCTGGCGCGCCTGTTCGGACAGAAGCGCGTCTACATGACGTGCCTGGCACTGTTCGTCATCGGATCGGCGCTTTGCGGGATGGCGCGCACGCTGCCGATGCTGGTCTTCTGCCGCATTCTGCAAGGCCTTGGCGCGGGGGCGCTGCAGCCGACCGAGCAAGCGATCCTGCGCCAGACTTTTCCGCCGAAAGAGCAGGGCATGGCCATGGCGCTCTTCGGCATGGCGGTCGTGCTCGGCCCTGCGTTCGGACCAACGCTCGGCGGCTACATCATCGACAACTATTCGTGGCCGTGGATCTTCTACATCAACGTTCCGATCGGCATCATCTCTTTGTTGATGGTGTCGCGTTTCGTCCATGAGCCGCCGGACGTACTCGCCGCGATGCATCAGATGGCGGAACGGCAGCGGAAGAACATGGACTGGAGCGGCATCGCGATGCTCTTCATCGGCCTCGGCACGATGCAGTACGTGCTCGAGGAGGGCAATCGCAACGACTGGTTCCAGTCGGGCGAGATCAAGCTGATCACGCTCGTGGCGGTCGTCTCGCTGGCCGCGTTGGTCATCCGCGAATTGAGCGCGCGCGTGCCGGCCGTCGATTTCTCGCTCTTCAGAGACGTGATTTTTACCTCCGGCACCCTCATCGGCGCGGTGATGTTCGCCATGCTGATGGCGGTGACGTTCCTCCTGCCGCTGTTCATGCAGATCCTGCTCGGATTTACCGCCACGCAGGCGGGCATCGCACTGATGCCGCGCAGCCTCTGCATGCTCGTGGTGATGCCGATCATCGGCCGCATTTACAACACCGTCTCGCCGCGGCTGGTCATCGCGTTCGGCATCATTCTCTTCGCGTACACGGCCTGGATGATGGGGCACTACACGCTGATGACGTCGCGCAACGACGTGATGGTGGCGTTGATCCTTCAGGGCGTGGCCTTCAGTTGCCTCTTCATCCCGCTGACGACGATCGCACTCGCCTCGATTCCGCGGCACCGGCTCTCCGACGCGACCGGATTGAACTCGCTCCTCCGCCAGACGGGCGGCTCGATCGGACTGGCGGTGTTCGCAACATTGCTGTCGCGCTTCGCCACGACGTCCCGAGGCGGACTGCTACACAATTTTTCCGGGGCGGTCATGCAGGCGCGCGTGGCGGCAATTCAGCGGATGCTGCAAAGCCGCGGTATGGACGCCGCTGGAGCACGAAACGCCGCACTGGCGATGATCGACGGCCAGCTCCGCCAGCAGTCGATGATGATCTCATTCGAAAAACTTTTTTACCTTGCGGGAATCCTGTTCCTCCTCGTTCTGCCGCTGGTCTTCTTTCTGAAGATGCCGAAGGATGCGGAGAAGATTGATGTTCATGTGGAGATGTAAATGACGACGACTGAATCGACTGCCGGCGCGATGCCGGAGATCGCCGAGCACGAGCCGGCCATCGCTCCCCCGCGCGCAAAGCGCCTCTACTTCATCCTCGGCGGCGCCGTCCTGCTGCTGCTGATCGGCTACGGTATCTTCGCGCTGCTCTCTTCCGGCAAGGAAGGAACGGACGACGCGCAGGTCTCCGCCGATATCGTTCCGATCGCGGCGCGCGTCGCGGGGCAGGTGACGAATGTCTACATCGCCGAAAATCAGCCGGTGCACGCGGGACAGGTCCTGGCCGATCTCGATCCATCCGATGCGCAGGTGAAAGTCGCGCAAGCCGAAGGCGATCTGCAGACCGCGCAGGCGCAGGCAGCGGATGCCGATGCGCGCACCGCCGTTTCCTCGGCCACCGCACGCGGCGCGCTTACCGCGGCGCAGGGCGCGCTGCAGAGCACACGCGAAAGCGTTGATACGTCGGCGGCTTCGATCGTCGAGGCGCGTGCGGCGGTCTCGCGCGCGCGGGCGAATGCGGAAAAAGCGCGGCTCGACTTTCAGCGGGCCGAGGAGCTCGGAGGAAAGGGCGACATCTCGCGAGCGCAAGTCGACGCTGCCCGCGCTGCGCACGCCTCGGCTGACGCCGATCTCGCGCAGGCCAACGCGCGATTGACGGAGGCGGAGAACGCTCGTGAGGCGGCGCAGGCCAACGTACAGGCTGCACAAGGACGTGTGCAACAAAGCGCGCCGGTGCAGGAGCAGATCACTGCCGCACAGGCGCAGGCGCGCATCGCGCACGCGCGCGTAGCATCCGCTGAGGCCGCGCTGCGGGCGGCGCAACTCAATCTGTCGTACACGAAGATCGTGGCGCCACGCGACGGCATCGCATCGAAGCTGGCCGTTCATGCCGGCTCGTACGTCACCGCCGGCATGCCGATCGTGCAACTCGTGCCGCGCACGACGTACGTGCTTGCGAACTTCAAGGAGACGCAGATGACGGACATGCGGCCCGGCCAGCGCGCCACGGTCCGCATCGACGCCCTCGGCCGCCGCGATTTCGAAGGAAAAGTGGAGAGCCTTTCCGGCGGAACGGGCGCATCGTTCTCGCTGCTCCCACCGGACAACGCATCAGGCAATTTCGTGAAAGTCGTGCAGCGCGTTCCGGTCCGGATTTCCTGGACCGGACCGCCGGCGGATCAGGTGCCGGTAGGATCATCCGCCGAGGTGACGGTCTACACGAAGTAACTCCTCCGCGCCTCCGCGTCTCCGCGTGAAAGACTTCTACACGACGTAGAAAAAAGTGGATGGCCGCCCAGTGCGGCCTACCTTTCCGCCAACCGACGCGCCTACAATTTCCTCGTTCACCAACATTTGAGAAAGAGGAGAAAGATCTATGCGCTGCAGAACTCTGGCCGCCACCGTCCTCGTCGCGTTTACCGCCGCACTCGCTTTTGCCGATGATCCGAAAGCCAAGGCCGGCCCCAGTCAGGCCGAGATGGAGGCCATGATGAAGGCCGCCACACCGGGCGACGCTCACAAGAAGCTCAACGGAATGGCCGGCACGTTTACGGCCGACGTCAAGATGTGGATGGCGCCCGGTGCGCCTCCCACCGCCGGCAGCGGCGTGGCCGAGAACAGCTGGGCACTCGGCGGGCGCTTCCTCCAACAGAACTTCACCGGTACGTTCATGGGCATGCCCTTCAGCGGCGTCGGCTACACCGGCTACGACAACATCAAGAAGAAGTACATCGGCTCGTGGATGGACAGCATGTCGACGTCGATGATGGTTTCCACCGGCACCGCGAACGCCGACGGCAAGTCGTACACCTTCACGTCCACGATGGACGACCCGATGACCGGCAAATCAGCGCCGGTGAAGGAGACGGTGACCGTCGTCGACGCCGATCACCACACGCTGGAGATGTGGGGGCCTGGCCCTGACGGGAAGATGTTCAAGATGATGGAGATCGCCTACACGCGGAAGTAGAGTTCATGGGGGCCGCAGTGGTGCGGCCCCCAATCAAATTACATCGCGCTCGGGTGAATGATGTTGAACATCGCGCCCTGAGGATCTGCGCAGACGGCGAAGCGGCCGACGTTGGGGATTTCGTGCGGCCCCATATAGACCTTGCCGCCGCTGGACTTGATTTTCTCAACCGTCGCGTCGGCGTCGGCGACGCAGATGTACGGCGTCCAGGCGGTCGGCATCCCCTGCATCTCTGGAGTGATGCGCATCATGCCGCCGATGCCGGTCGATCCGAGGCTGATCTCCGTGTATTCGGGACTGACCTTCAGGTTCCAGCCGAAGAGGCCTTTGTAAAACTCGCGCGCGCCCTCGATGTCGGGCGTCATCAGCTCATTCCAGCAGAGCGTGTTGTTGTCGCCGCGGATCGTGGCGCCGATGTGTCTCCCCGCCTGCCACAAACAGAGCGACGCACCGGCCGGATCGGCGATGACGGCCATGCGGCCGACGTCCATCACGTCGAACGGTGGCGCGATGACCTTCGCGCCGCTTTCCTGCGCTCTTTGCGCAGACTCATCGACACTGCTCACGTTCACGTATGAATTCCATGCCGGCGGATGCTCCTTGTTTACATAGAGCGCGCCGAGGTCGTGATCGTCCACCCGCAGCATCGTGTAGACGCTGCCGTCCGGGATCGGCATGTCGTTGATCTTCCATCCGAAGACCGATGAGTAGAACGACTTCGCGGCTGCGGCGTCGTTCGTCGCCAGCTCGATCCAGCAGAACATCCCCGGGTCGTATTTTTCGATGACAGGCATTTCGCGTTCCTCCGAAGGCGCGAATTCTAATGAAGTTTCAATCCAGTCGCCTTCTCCACCTCGCTCGGGTCGTCGAGCAGAATCCACGTCAGGATCGACACAGGCAGCGAACCGTGTGAAATCAGATCGTCGTGAAACTGTCCGAGGCGGAAGTCGGCGCCCTTGGCGTCGCGGTAGCGGCCGAGCAGACGCATGATCTGCCACTTGCCGGTGATGTAGCTGATCTTCTGCGTCGGCGATGACGCGGCGCCGGCCGCCTCCCCTTCCGCCGCCTCTTTATCGAGTCCGCCACCGTCCATGAAGTAGTTCACGCCCTGCTCGAACGTCCAGCGGCCCGTGTGCAGGTTGACGTCGACGCCGATGCGCGCGGCGCGATAGCGCGAAAGACGCAGCACCTGCGCGGCGCCCGCGGAATCAGGCGCGTACATCCCTTCGCGCACGAGCATCTCCTCGCCGTAAAGCGCCCACCCTTCGATGAAGACGTTCTCGGCGTGATGGCGGCGGGTTTCGTTCTCGATATGGTTGGCGATGGAGAGCTGCAGAAAATGGCCGGGAATCCCTTCGTGCCCGAGGATCGGCCGCGGGTCTTCGATAGCGGCGCGGATGTAGAAATTCTTGCTCTGCGGATTGTAGGTCGGGATGAAGTAGAAGCCGCCGTTGTCGGCGTCGTAGATGCCCGGCGGATTCATAAATCCTCCCGGACTGGTCGGTTTGAATGCCTCGGGGAGCTGCCGGATCTGAAACGCACCGAGATACGGCGGCAGCGTGACGAGGTTGCGCGCTTTGAGGAAGTCGATCATCTCCTGCTCATGGCTTTCGTACGCGGCAAGAAAGGCTTGCTGATCGGCTGGGATGTTCTTGACGCGCGCGGGATTGGGATCGGCCATGGATGGATCGGAGAGCATCGCTTCGAGCGCGCGATAGCGTCCTAGCTCCACTTCGCCGATGTGCGCGACGTCGCGCGAATCCATCGGCAGAAGAAGGATGTGGCGCAGCATGTAGTTGTAGTTCGCCTCCCCCATCGGCTTCCATGCAGTCATCTGCGGGAGGCCTTTCTCAAGCCAGTCGGCGAATCCGTGCAGCGAGTCGATCGCTTCTTCGCGCGCGGCGTCGAGCGAGGTGCGTTCGTCCGCCGATAGGTCGCCGGCGATCGTCATCAGGCTCGTCGAGAAAAGCGGATCGATGGAGCGCGCCGAGTCAATGGCGAGTTGGGCGAATAGGCGAACTGGATTCTTCAGATTCTTTTTGGCCTGCTCGACCATCGCCGGCATCGCCTTGAGCCGCGCGGTGGCGGCGAGCGCGCGTGTTCGCGCCGGCGCGTAATCTTTCTTCAGCAGCGAGAAGATGGCATTGCTCGCCTCCCCCACGTACACCTGCGGATCGGTCTCCTCCGGTTTGAGCACGCGCTCCGGAAAGTCGGCGCCCTCCAGTTGCGAGCGAAAGAGGAGCCAGTCGATGACGTCGTCCTTGTTCCAGAGTGTGACGTCCGCCGAGCGCACGCGATCGAGCAGCGAACGGACGTGCGCTGTGTTGCGCGCCGTCGCGGCGGGCGAGAAGTCGTCGAGCTTGTCGTCCGCGGCGTGGTATCCCTGATCGCTGGCGCCGACCGGATACGTCTTCTTCTGCCATTCGTAGTAGTCGTGCGCGAGCGAGTGAAGCTCGGCAGGCGTGAGCGGTTTCATCGGCACGGTCGCTTTCTTCGGGGCGGCATACGACGTAGCGGCAACCAGTAGTGCGGCGGCAAGGGCGTAGCGTTTCATGCGCGGGAGTGTAGCGTCCGTGCACTCCGCTTGCACGCAAGAGCCGCATGGCAGACAAAAAAGAACCGCAAAGCTACGGCAGCCAGGGCGATTGGGTGACGGGCCACACCGGCCAGAAACCGAACCCCGAGCGTCCCGGCGCCTTCGAAGAAGATCGCGAAAGCGACACGAGCGCCCCGCATCAGGGCGGCGACACGTCGCCGGTGCAATTGCACGAGCATGCGATGCCCTCAGGTCCGCCCGCGGACTCCGGACACAACGTCACCGTGTCGGAAGGCGGCGCGAAGCGCGGCGGGTACTTCAAGGAGAGGGATTACGAAGGGAAGAAGTAGGGCTCACTCGCGGCTGCGAAGATCGTCGAGTATCCGTTGGATCGGAATTGTTTGTCCTCGATCGCATTCCGCGATCGACTCGAGAAGCATCCGTTCGGTTTCAGGATCGGCGTCGAAGGTCTGTTCTTCGCTTTGCGCAACCAATCCGTTGTCGTTGTTGTTCACGTTCGCGTAAATGTACGTCGCAAAGCATCGTCGGCAAAGCGTGAAGCCGCCGGAGGTCACTCATATGGTAGCCGGTGGTCCGAGCGAAGCGAGCGACCACCGGTGCTACGAGCGCGCGCAATTTTCCGACCGCGGCAGCGGTCGCGGAGGGAACTCACGACGCTTGGTATTTGATACGCGACCCCGGCCGTGGTCGATGACTCGTTGCAATCTCGTTCCGGTGGTCGCTCGCTTCGCTCGGACCACCGGCTACCATACGTGACGCCTCCGGCGTCGTTATCAGGATCGTTGCGATCGAGACGCCCACGCCTCCGACACCTTCCGTCCCTTTTCGATATCGTCGACCACGAGGATCAGCTGGTGATCGTGGTCGCTGTAGAGGACTTCGATGTTGACGCCGGCGTCGGCCATGCGGCGGGTGAGCTTGCCGAGTTGGCCTGGCTCGGATTGGTTGAGGCGTTGGACGAGAACGTCGTTGACGGCGATGACTTTGATGCCTGCGGCTTCGAGCGCGTTGCGCGCGGCGTCGCCATCCTCGAAGAGAAAATGCGCGACGCCGCGTCCGTCAACGACCCACGCGCCGCCGCCTTCGATGCTCACGCCGGCGCGGCCGAGGGCGTCGCCCATATCGGCGAGCGCGCCGGGGCGATTGTCGAGTGTAATGGCCAGATCTTTCATTCGTAGCGCAGCGCTTCGATCGGATCGAGCTTCGACGCCTTCGCCGCGGGGTAGATGCCGAAGATGATGCCGAGGATCGCGCAGAAGCCGAAGGCGAGGACGATCGCCCACATCGGCGTGTGAACGGGCGGCAGTTCGAGCCACCGTTTCAGAATCAGGCGCACGGCCGCCGCACCGAGATAGCCGAGGGCGATGCCGATGGCACCGCCGAATCCGGAGAGCGTCACCGCCTCGATCAGGAACTGGATCAGGACGTCGTAACGGCGTGCGCCGATGGCCTTGCGGATGCCGATCTCGCGCGTCCGCTCCGTCACCGCCACCAGCATGATGTTCATCAGGCCGATGCCGCCGACGACCAGCGCGATCGAGGCGATCACCGCCACCAGCACGCCGAGCGTCCGC
>DATART010000292.1:0-4584 GCA_036264035.1 Thermoanaerobaculia bacterium
CTTCGCGGCGAAACGGCCACGCCGTCGACCGTCATCTTCTCGCTGCTGCAGAGGCCGAGGTCGATCATCGTCTTGAATTTCGCGCAGTGGCCTGGGTAGCGGATCGTTTTGTAGTCGAGATCGCGGACGCGCCCGAGGAAAGTTTCCGGCAGCGTGGACGTACCGCCTGAGGTCTGGAACGCCTCCATCTTCCCAAACGGTTCCGGGAACTCCAGCTCCTCAACCTCGGTCATCGAATCGACGAACGTGATCTTGCCGTCGCGCAGGACGCGGGCGCGTTCGATGTATTCGTTGATCAGACCTTCGACGGAAAAGACGAGCTGGTAATCGAGCGGCGGCTTCGGATCGAGAGGCAAACCGCCGACGCGGATGTGGATTTCGTCGAGTTTTTCGAATTTCGTCGCCCCGTGCGCGACGAGCACCGCCACCATGCCGGGCGCGAGGCCACAGTCGGGGATGATGTTGATTCCGCGGCTCTTTGCCTCGGCATCGAGCGCGAGCTCCGCGTCGACGACGTCGTTGTTGCCGCCGAGGTCGCAGAAATTCGTCCCGGCCTCGATGGCGGCGCGCGCCAGGCGTTCGTTCAGCCAGTAGTTGACGCAGGAAATCGCGGAGTCGTGGCCGCGCATCAGGGCGACGACGTCTTCGTGATTACTGACATCGATGGCGCGCGGCGTAACGTTGCCTTCGACCGACGCCGCGACGTGGTGCGCGCGCTCGGCGGCGACGTCCGCGACGGTGACTTCTTCGACGTCCGGCTGGTTGACGAGATCGTGAACTGCGCCATAGCCCATGCGGCCGGCGCCCAGAACGAGTATTCGCATGCGGGGCGCATGGTAATTTATCCGGATGGACTCCGAGGAACCCGTCGATGTTCCGGTCGTTGTTGAGGAAGTCCCTGCTGAGGAAGTCCCTGTCGCGGAACCGATCGTCGAAGAACCTGTCGTCGAGGAAGTCGTCGATCCGCATGCCGGCCAACGGCTCGTCGTCATCAAGCATCACGCGCTCGTTCGGCTGTCGCACTGGCTGAACGTGCCGATCCTGTTCGGGATGATCGTGAGCGGCCTGTCGATCTACTGGGCCTCGCCGGTCTTCGTGCACAAACCGAATCCGGTCACGCACAGCCGCGAGTATCTGGCCGACCTCGGCATCTCCATCGCCCGCCACGTTCCCGGTGCCGAGGTGAATCCGTTCTGGTTCTATAACCACTTCGGCCTCGGCGTGTTCAACCTCGCCGGCGGTCTGCGCTGGCACTGGCTGTTCGTCTACCTCTTCATCGCGAACGGCATCCTCTATCTACTGGGCCTGATCCTCGGGCGCGGGTATCGCGCGCTGCTGCCGCGCCGCACGATGTTCCGCGAGTCGCTGGCGATGGTCCGCTACTACGCCGGCGTCGTGCCGATGAAAATCGCGCGGCGTCCGTGGCCGCATCCGGAGATCACGACGAAGTACAACGCGCTCCAGCGCGGCGCATACGCGTCGATGCCGATCGCCGGCGCGCTGGCCATCGCCAGCGGATGGGCGATGCACAAGCCGGTGCAGCTGTGGTGGCTGGAGCGGATGTTCGGCTCGTACGACGGTGCGCGCATCGTCCACTTCATCATGATGATCTACTTCGTCCTCTTCCTGATCCCGCATCTGATCCTGGTGCTGGTCGACGGATGGGACACGATGCGGTCGATGATCGTGGGATGGTCGACGCGACTCGGAGGCGCCGAATGAGCGACGAACTGCCGCAGGTCTGGATCGACGAAACGAAGCTGCGCAAACGTTCGCGGCGCGATTTCCTCCTGTTCGGCGCGGGAACGCTCGCGGCGATGGCAGGGATGTGGTGGATCGCGCCGGTGCCGTCGAAGAAGCGCGTCCTCGGCGAGCACGCGACCGATTTTCTCGACACTGTCGCGGCGCGAATTGGCGCGACTCAGGATCGCAGCGAGCGTTTTCAGGATCGCGCGCTGACGTTCGATGACGACATCGCCGAGGCGCTGTACTCGCCGAATCGAACGGTGCGGACGTACTCGAAACGCGACGTCACGCCGCTGCGGAACAATTACGAGGGGCGGACGCCGTCGCCGGCATACCTCGATGCGTGGACGTTGACTCTCGCGGGCCTCGCATCCGGTTCCGAAGTCGTTCTGCGTCAGCCCGACCTCGCGCGCTTCGCGCAGCACGAACAGGTCACGCGCCTCTGCTGCGTTGAAGGATGGAGCGCCATCGCGGGATGGAGCGGAATCCGTTTCGCCGACCTGCTCCGCGCGTATCCACCGGCCGACGGCGCGAAGTGGGCCGCAATCGAATCGTCGGTAAACCTCGACGGCCGCGGCAACCCCGATCCGTACTACGTGTCGATCGATCTCGCCACCGCCCGCCACCCGCAGACGCTCCTGGCCACGCACCTGAACGGCAATCCCCTCGGCACCGACCACGGCGCGCCGTTACGGTTAGTCGTTCCGATGAAACTCGGCCTGAAGAACATCAAAGCGATCACGAAGATCGCGTACACGGCGGCGGAGTCGCGCGATTACTGGGCCGAGCGCGGATATTCGAAGTACGACGGGTTATAACCACAGAGACACTGAGAACACAGAGAGACTCTCTGTGCGCTCTGTGTCTCTGTGGTCAACCGCTACGCAAATACGACCGGATCGACGTCAGAAACGTCTTCACGTCGATCGGCTTCGAGATGTAGCCGTCGCATCCGGCTTCGAGGAAACGATCCTTGTCGCCGCGCATGGCGTGGGCGGTGAGGGCCAGGATCGGGATCGATCCTGTTTGCGGGTCGGATTTCATTTCGCGGATCACGCTCAGGCCGTCGATGCCCGGGAGGTGGATGTCCATGAGGATCAGGTCGACCGGTTCGCCGCCGCGGGCGATTGCGAGCGCGTCCTCGCCGCTGGCGGCTTTCACGATCTGGTAGCCGCCCTCTTCGAGCAGGTACTCGACGAGCTGCATGTTCATGTCGTTGTCCTCGACGACGAGGACGCGCGCGAGGCGTTCAGTCATGGTGTCGTTACGGCTTTTTCGTTGCGGGCGGCGGAGGCGGCGTTTTCACGGACTCGGGGAAGAACTTCGGATCGAAATCGACCTTCGCGGCTTTGCGCATCTGCTCGACCTTTTCGAGCGTGGCCTGCTGCTGCACGCGGCGGCTGATGCTCGGCCGGAGCTGATCGAGCGGCTGTGACGTGTGCGCGCCGACCTTGAAGACGTGGACGCCGAAGCGCGACGGGACGGGGTCGCTGACCTGGCCCGGCTGGAGCGGCGTGACGTGCGACTCGATCTCCGGCGGGAGCATGCCGGGGCTGAACGGGCCGAGGACGCCGCCCTTCTCGGCGGAGGCAGCGTCGTCGGAGTATTCGCGGGCCAGTTTGGCGAAATCGGCGCCGGCTTTGGCCTGCTGCGCGATCGACTGCGCCTTCTTCAGCGCGTCGCGCTGGCTGAGCGGCTTGCCGTTGCGGGCCGGCACCGCGCCCCCCTCGTAGGCGATGAGGATGTGACTCAGTTCCGTCGCCTCGAAGTTCTTCTTGTTGTCGTTGTAGAACTTCTGCACCGCCGCCTCGTTTGGCGGCGGCAGCAGCTTCTGCGCGGTGGCGGCCGCGATGATGTTCGTGTGATCGGCGGCGAGCTGCCCGGCCACTTTCGGGTCCTTCTCGACGCCCATCTTGCGCCCTTCCTGCTCCAGGAGTTTCAGCCGTGCCATCTGCTCCCCGAACGCTTGCTTACCAGCCTCGGAGGAGAACTGCTGCTGCATTTCCTGGGGGAGTTGGGAGAAGGCGGCGGCGAACTCGCTCTCGGTGACCGGCTCGCCGTTGACGTGCATGATCACGTGCTCGGGTCCGCTGGTGGACGTTGATGTGGCAGCGGTGGACGTCGCGGAACGCAGCGACGAGAACGGCTTCATGTCCGACTTCCAGATGGCCAGTCCAAAACAGATCGCCGCAACGATAGCGATGCCGGCAATGGCGATGACGATGTCTTTTCTCAAGTGTGCTCCTGCTGATGTGGACGCGGATTGCGCCGGATGAATTGATCAGAGTCTATAACGCGGCGACTCGCGCCGCGGTCATTGACGCGCCACACCCCTGTGAGTATTCTCCGCGCTTGTGAAAACTTTCACGGATTCTTCCGCCGAGAGAGTTCACCAGCGGCCAATCGATACGCATCGTCCACGGCGCTGATCCTGCATTCCGCTTCGGAGCCCCGAGAACACGTATGGCAAAGATCACCATCGACGGCGTCGAAGTCGAAGTGCAGGAAGGGATCAACTGCATCGAAGCGGCAAAAGCCGCCGACATCCACGTCCCTCATTTTTGCTACCACCCATCGCTCACGGTCGTCGGCCAGTGCCGCATGTGCCTCGTCGAGATCGAGGGGATGCCCAAGCTGCAGGCCGGCTGTTCGACGACGGTCAAAGACGGGATGAAGATCCACGTCTGGAACGAGAAGGTCGATGAGGCGCGCAAGGGACAGATGGAGTTTCTGCTCATCAACCATCCGCTCGACTGCCCGATCTGCGATAAGGCCGGCGAATGCCCGCTGCAGGATTACTCGTTCAACTACGGCTCGGTGGGCTCGCGCTATGGCGAG
>DATART010000293.1:0-3116 GCA_036264035.1 Thermoanaerobaculia bacterium
TCGCCGAGGACGTTGAGGATGCGGCCGAGTGTTTCGCGTCCGACGGGGACCATGATCGGGCCGCCGGTGTCGAAGGCCTTCATGCCGCGGACCATTCCGTCGGTCGGCTTCATGGCGATGCAGCGCACCTGGTTCTCGCCGATGTGGTTCGCCACTTCGGCGACAACGTCGATGGGGACCTTGCCGAACTCGCCGTTATCGACGACGCGGATGGCGTTGTAGATCGCCGGCAGATGGCCGTCTTCGAATTCGATGTCGAGCGCCGGTCCGATGACCTGGATGACTTTGCCGACAGCCTGCGTTTTCGTTTCTTCGTTTGCCATGTCTTCTCCGTTGTCTATTGCGCGGCAGACGCGCCTGAGACAATCTCGATGATCTCTTTGGTGATGGCGGCCTGGCGGATGCGGTTGTAGGTCAGCGTCAGGTAGTTGATCATGTCCGACGCGTTCTTCGTGGCCGCTTCCATGGCCGTCATGCGCGCTCCCTGTTCGGCCGCGGCTGACTCGAGGAGCACGCGATAAAGCTGAAACTCGATGTGCTTCGGCAGGAGGTCGGAAAGGATCTGTTCCGGTCCCGGCTCGTAGAGGTAGTCGATCGACGGCTGGCCGGGCGTGGCGTCGAACTCCGAAATGATCGGAAGCAGCCGCTCGGCGCGCACGTGCTGCGCGATGAGCGATTTGAATTCGTTGTAGACCACGTAGACGCCGTCGATCTTTTCCTCGATGAAGTCTTTGATCAGACCGTCGGCAATCCGGCGCGCCACCTCGATCGAGAGCGCCTGCGCCACGAAGACGTTTTCGCGGATCGGAATCGGACGGCGCTTGAAAAAGTCGCCCGCTTTGCGGCCGATCGTCAGCAGCTCGACGCTCTCAAAACTGTGCTCGCGAATGAAGTTCTGCGCCGCGCGGATGACGTTCGAGTTGAACGCGCCGCAGAGTCCGCGGTCTGCCGTGACGACCACGACGACGACGTTGCGCTCCGGCTCGCGCGACTGCAGCAGCGGATGCGCGTTGATGTCGACGCGTGTGGCCACCGAAGCGAGCACCTGGCGCAGGCCGGCCGCGTACGGGCGCGCGGCGAACATCCGCTCCTGCGCGCGGCGAAGTTTGGCCGCGGCCACCATCTTCATGGCCTTGGTGATCTGCTGCGTGTTCTTGACGCTGCGGATCCGGCGCCGGATATCGATCGTGCTGGGCATGGTTGATTACGCCGCGACGGCCTTCGGGTTGTCTTTCACGTACTGCGCTTTGAACTCGGTGATGGCGTCGCGCAAGGACGCTTCGAGATCGGCGTCGAACTTCGGCGCGGTCTCGAGCTTGTCGAGAACGTCGCCCTTTTCGTCGCTCAGGTATTGATGAAGAGCAGCCTCGAACGGACGGACGGACGACACTTCCAGATTGTCGAGAAAGCCTTTCACGCCGGCGTAAACGGATGCGGTCTGAAGCCCGACGCGCATCGGCTGATACTGACCCTGCTTGAGGATCTCGACGAGCCGGCGGCCGCGATTGAGCTGAGCCTGCGTCACTTTGTCGAGATCGGAGCCGAACTGCGCGAACGCCGCCAGCTCGCGATACTGCGCGAGATCGAGACGGAGCGTGCCCGAGACCGTTCGCATCGAACGCACCTGCGCCGAGCCGCCGACGCGCGACACCGAGATGCCGACGTTGATGGCCGGACGGACGCCGGAGTGGAAGAGGTCCGTCTCCAGGAAGATCTGCCCGTCGGTGATGGAGATGACGTTGGTCGGGATGTACGCGGAGACGTCGCCGGCCTGCGTCTCGATGATCGGCAATGCGGTCAGCGAGCCGCCGCCCTTTTCGTCGGCCATCTTCGAGGCGCGCTCCAGAAGGCGCGAGTGGAGATAGAAAACGTCGCCGGGATAGGCCTCGCGGCCGGGCGGACGGCGCAGCAGCAGCGAAATTTCGCGGTACGCCGCGGCGTGCTTGGAGAGATCGTCGTAGATGATCAGCGCGTGCTGGCCGTTGTAGAGGAAGTACTCGGCCATCGCGCACCCGCCGTACGGCGCCAGGTACTGCATCGGCGCAGGGTCGGAAGCGGAGGCATTGACGACGATGGTGTAGTCCATCGCGCCGTTCTCTTCGAGCGTGCGAACGACCTGCGCGACGGTCGACTTTTTCTGGCCGACGGCGACGTAGACGCAGATGACGTTCTTCCCCTTCTGATTGATGATCGTGTCGACGGCGACGGCGGTCTTGCCGGTCTGGCGGTCGCCGATAATCAGCTCGCGCTGGCCGCGGCCGATCGGGATCATGGCGTCGACCGCCTTGAGGCCCGTCTGCAGCGGCTCTTTGACCGGCTTGCGGTCGACGACGCCGGGCGCGAGGCGCTCGATGGGATAGAACTCAGTGGTGTTGATCGGACCTTTTCCGTCGATGGGAACGCCGAGCGGGTTGACGACGCGGCCGACCAGCGCCGGGCCGACCGGAACGGACATGATCTTGCCGGTGCGCTTGACCTCGTCGCCTTCCTTGATCTCCGAGGCTTCGCCGAGGAGAACGACGCCGACGTTGTCTTCCTCGAGGTTGAGGGCCAGACCGGCGATGTCGTGCGGGAACTGCACGAGCTCACCGGCCATGACGCGGTCCAGGCCGTAGACGCGGGCGATGCCGTCGCCGACGGAGACGACGGTGCCGACTTCAGAGACATCGACGCCGCGGCCGATTCCGCTTAATTGCTGCCGGATAATCTCTGTGATTTCTTCTGCCTTCAAATCTACAGCCATAAAGTCTCCCGGAAATGCATTACGAAATATGCGTCACGCTAATGACTCGCGGAATTTCTCGATCTTGCCGGCCACCGAGGCGTCGTAAACCTCGCTGCCGATCTTGGCGACGAAGCCGCCGATGAGCGTCGGATCGACGGTGACGTCGAGGTCGACCTTCGCTCCGACTTTTTTCTCCAGCATCGCGCGCAGCTCGCCTTCCTCTTTCGATGACAGCTTGCCGGCCGAACGGACGTCGGCGGCGACGGTGCCGGTCGCATCACGGATCATCGTCGCCAGTCCGGACACGATGTCGCTCAGGTCGTTGATGCGGCGGTTCTGAATGAGCACGTCGAGGAGGCGGACGGTGAGGTCGGACAGGCCGAGGCGCCTC
>DATART010000341.1:0-2723 GCA_036264035.1 Thermoanaerobaculia bacterium
CGGCCAATGCGAAACGCCTCGTCGAGCGCTGGCATGATGCGGTCAGCCTCGTTGCGAAGGTGCGTCCAGTAGCTGCCGTTGTATTTGCTCACGACCTTGCCGAGCGCGATCAGCTCATCGGTCGTAGCGAACCGTCCCGGCGGATAAATCAGCGCGGTCGACATCCCCACCGCACCGGCGCGCATCGACTCATCGACGAGCGTCTCCATCTTCGCCAGCTCAGCCGCCGTCGGCGCGCGATCGGCCGTGCCGAGGATGATCTCGCGCGGGTTCGCAGCTCCGATGTAGAACGCGAAGTTGATCGCCGAGCCATGCTTCTCGACCACGCGCATGAAATCGTCGAGCGATCGCCACGTCGCATCGGGATAGCCCGGCAGCCGCGTGCGATTGATCTCCGCCGCCATCGCGTCATTGATCGGCCCCGGCGAGTGCCCTTCACCCGTGACCTCGGTGGTCACACCCTGCCGAATCTTTCCCTCCAGCTCCGGATCGAGCAGAACGGACGCCTCGGAGTGTCCAAGGAGATCGATGAATCCCGGCGTGACGACCTGATTCGTCGCGTCGATGGTGATCGTCGAGCTCGCGTTCGAGAGATCGCCGATCGCGGCAATCGAATCCCCTCGGATTCCGACGTCCGCGCGATATCGCGCCTTGCCGGTTCCGTCGATGACCTCTCCGTGGACGATGCGGATGTCGTAGGTGGCGGTGCTCGGCTTCGATGCCGCTACCTTGTTGGATGAGGAAATGGTTTCAGCGGACGTACAGGTGAGGGCGAGGACAACGGCAAGGGCTGCGCGCATTTGCAAGAAACGCGCTACGCGGACTGCGCCTACTCCGGGTAGACGAAGAACAGCTCGTTCTTGCGCACGAAGGCGTTGCGCAGGAGAAAGACGTACGGCCGCTGGCTTTTGTACGTCATCAGCAGGTCCGTCTTCGTCTTCTGCACGGAGGTGCTCAGTCCGTACGTCGCCCACGAAAACGCCTGCATGCGCGCGGGCGGGAGCAGCGCGCGCGTCGGCATTTTCACAAACGCGGTGTGGATGCGGCTGCGCGCCGTGTGCACGAGGTAGCCGAGGCGCTTCGGATGGAGTTGCAGCTCGTCGAGCGCGACGTCAGTGATCTCCGCGGCGGCGCTGTGATCGGGATGCAGATCGAACGGCACCGGCGCGATGACGGTAGTCGGCTGCACCTGCGTCATCACCGTCTCGATGTCGCGCATCAGGCTGGCGTAGCTGTATTCGGCTCGCGGCGTCACCGCGTCGGCGTACGGCACGCTGCTCTCGCGCGTCGCTTTCGAGCGGACGATGGCGCCGGGATTATCGACCATCGTGCGCAGTCCGCGGTCGGGATAGCCGAGCACGAAGTAGTGATCGCGCGGGATGCCGAGGAGGTGCATGGCCGCGCGCGCCTCCCCAATGCGTGCGTTGCCGACGCCGAGGTAGTTGGACGCCGTGGGACCGAGCGTCTTGTACATCAGGCGCGCCGAGAACCGGTTGCAATCGCCCGCGGTCAGGAAGACTACGTAGACGTCCGCGCCGTTCGCCAGCGCGTCGATCGCGTATCCGCCCGCGCCGATCGCCTCATCGTCGATATGCGGCGCGACGATGAGGACGCGGTCCTTCCGCGCGGCCGCATGCAGGCGCGGATAACGCTGAACTTTCGCGTCGGGGGTGCGAGCTGGATTGAGCAATAGCATCGTGGCGAAGGTGACGAACGTGAGAAACATGGGAAACCGGTCGCGGATTATACGGTGAGTTGGGGGAGAGGGGTTGCTGCTGTCTTGCTGAGTCGCGGAGGACGGTCAAGGGATCCCCAACCTGCCAGCGCCGGGAGGACGCGAAGTTTCGGTCGCGCGCGGAGGCGCGTCACACAATGCAGCCCCGCGCTTTGCGCGGGGAAGCCGGCGTGAATGAAGTTGGTGGCCGCGGAGGCGGCCACTACAAATCTCGCGCCGGCGCGGGATTTTCTGGCGGCCGCCTCCGCGGCCGGAGATCCCTCGGACCCACAACCCCCGCGCAGAGCGCGGGGCTGCATTGTCGAGAGCGCCTTCGCGCGCTCACCAAATCAAAACCCGTAGCGCACTTCCACTGTCACCGACCGCCCGTCCGTATTCGGACTGAATCCCGACTGCTGCGCGGCGATCCGCGATCCCGTCACCTGCGCGAACTCCGCGCCGAGGCGGATGTTCGGATTGAGATCGTGCATCCACGCCAGCACCCATGAGTGCCCATGCTCCGAATTGTCCTCGGCCACATGATCGCGATCGGTCGTCGAGAAGCCGTCGAAGCGGATCGAGTAGCGGTCCTTGCCGCGCTTGTACGATGTCAGCACGTACCACGACGAGAGGTCCATCTGCACGAAATGCGGCGCGGCGCCCATCCCGGTCGCGCCCCAGCAGTACTCAGCGGCGACGGTGGCAGGCGAGGTGAGTCCAACTTGCGCCGCGACGATATTGAAGTGCGTCTGCCACGCGTACTCGCCGCGATACAACTTTCGATCGCCGCGATTATCGACGCGCGTGAGCTGCATCATGGCCCGCTCGGGGAGTTGCAACCGGATGCGTCCCGAGACGCCCGTGCGGCCGTCCAGATCTTTTTCGAACGGGACCGTGCCGTTCCGCTGGCCGGCGAAATCGGTAGGAAACGAAAACAGCGGCGGCAGCGGCAGCACCTCGTTGTAGACGCTCAGCCGATTCCCAACCGACCACCCGCGCCACGCCAGCA
>DATART010000410.1:0-4645 GCA_036264035.1 Thermoanaerobaculia bacterium
CTCTTCGAAGAACCCCCCGAGTCTCTTCGAAGAACCCCCCGAGTCTCTTCCAAGAACCCCCCGAGTCTCTTCGAATGTGGTGTAGCAATGCCGCGCGGCCGGTGCGCACGCGCACACCCCTGTGTCGAAATGCAAGACCCCGTGCGTGCACGTGCGCACCGTCGTGCGGCATTGCTGCGCTCCCCGGTGTGCCACGTGCTCGCACGGATCGTGCTCACTACGCCTGGTAGAACTTCATCGACAACCTAGGTTTCCGAGGGATCCTCGGCGGATGCGACTCCCTGCACGCCTCCTCGGACAGCGCGGTGAACGGCGCGCGGCATGGTTCTATCGAATCCGCGGATATCGCATCGTCGCGCGCAACGTTCGCCTGCGCGGCGGCGAGATCGATCTCGTCGTGCGGCGCGGACGAACGCTCGTGTTCGTGGAAGTCAAAGCGCGCCAGAGCCTGATCGCCGGATACGGCGTCGATGCCGTCGACCGCCGCAAGAAGCTGCAACTCATCTCACTCGCGGATCAGTACCTGACGCGCCATCCACATTCCGGCGAAGTGCGCCACGACATCGTCTCGCTCTTCTGGACCGGCCGGCGCTTCGTCGTCACGCACTTTCCGGACGCGTTTCGGCCGGTCAACGATCCGAGGAGACCTTGGCGGTGGATGGTGTGACCGGCGCCAACTGCCCTTTCGTCCGCGCTTCTGCCCCTGCTTTCGCGAGACGGAGGCAAAGATCGCGAAGCTGCGAAGTGCGCCGGATGCGGAGCGTAACGGCGGCCGCCGACATGTCAGTTTTCATCGCGAAGTCTCTTGATGTCGTCCTGATCGACGCCGCTCATGCGGCCGGACTTTAGCTCGATCAGCCCCGCACGCGAAACGACCCATATCGGACCGAACTCCGACTCGATTCGTGTTCGATCGCGCCACACGTTCTCAAATGCCGGCGTCACAAGCAGGAGATCGAGCATGAGCGTGTCGCCTGCCGAGTCGATCTTGCTGATGCGGCGAATCTCCATTCGTCCGCCGTCGAAATGCATCGGATTCGCTCGAATCCGAAAGCCGAGCGGTTCGACAGCAGCGTATACGCGTTCCTCGGCTTCGGCGGGGATCAGCAGATCGATATCGACCGTCGCGCGCGGGAATCCGTGAATGGCCATCGCCAGCCCGCCGCACACCGCGTATTCGATGCCGTGTTCCGCGAGCGCAGAAATCACGGCTTCGAATTCTTCGGCGAGATCGATCATCCGACCCTACCCTCCCATCACCTCGCGCAGCGCTTGCGGGGCGTGGTCGATCGCTTCGTTCAGTTTGCCGGGATCTTTGCCGCCGGCTTGCGCGAGGTCGGGCTTGCCGCCGCCTTTGCCGCCGACGATCGGGGCGAGCTTGTTGATCAGCGCGTTCGCGTTCACGCGGTCGAGAAGATCCTTCGTCACCGCGGTGAGGAGCGTAACTTTGCTGTCCGTCACCGAGCCGAGGACGACTACACCTGACTTCAGTTTCGAGCGGAACGTGTCGGCCAGATTGCGGAGATCGCCTCCGCTGATGTCGTCGACGCGGCGGGCGATGAGGCGGATGCCGTCGATGTCCTGCGATTCCTCCGAGGATGAAGAGGACGTCGCGCCGCCGCCTGCGGCCTTCAACTTCAACTGTTTCAGCTCTTTCTCGAGCGTCTTCTGCCGCTCCTGCATCGTGCGCAATTGCGCGGGGACGTCTTCGAGCCGCACGTTGAGCTGTTGCTGCAGTTGATGCGCGGCATCTTCGATCGTCTGAAAGTACGCGAGCGCGCCGCGGCCGGTGAGCGCTTCCATGCGGCGGACTCCCGCGGCCAGGGAGCGGTCGCTGACGATCTTGAACAGGCCGATGTCGCCGGTGCGATTGACATGGCAGCCGCCGCAGAATTCGCGCGAGAAATCGCCGGCGGTCACGATGCGCACGTTCTCGCCGTACTTCTCCCCGAACATCGCCACCGCGCCCGTCTTCTTCGCCTCGGCGATCGGCATGACGCTCTTCGTGACTTCGAGGTTCTCGCGGATTTTGTCGTTGACGATCGCCTCGACACGGCGGAGTTGTTCGTCCGAGGGCGCCTGGTGATAGGTGTAGTCAAAGCGAAGACGATCGGGCGCGACCAGCGAGCCGGCCTGCTGCACGGTCTCGCCAAAAATATCTTTCAGCGCCTTGTGCAGGAGATGGGTGGCAGTGTGATTCGCCGTCGTGTCGAGACGAGTCGGCACCGGCACGGAGGCGCGGACTTGCGAATGGAGAGTCAGGTGCCCTTCATCGACGCGAACGCGCGAGACGATCAGATCGCCGACCGGCTTCTGCGTGTCGAGGACGGTGGCGCGTCCGCCGTCCCATTCCAGCGTGCCGCTGTCGCCGATCTGACCGCCTGACTCCGCGTAGAACGGCGTCGGCGAAATCACCACTTCGCCCTCGGAACCGTGATGAATGGCGTCCTGCTCCTTGCCTGCGATGACGATCGCTTTCACGACCGAGGGAACGTCAACATATTGATCATAGCCAACGAACTCGATAGGCCCGGTCTTCTCTGCCACCTTTGCGAACGTGGTGGCATCGGTCGATGTCTGGAACTTCGATGATGCCTTCGCCTTCGCTTTCGCGCCGGCCATCATCACCTCGAAGCCCTCGCGATCGAGCGTGACGCCTTCATCCTCGGCGAACTCCGCGATCAGATCGACCGGAATGCCGAAGGTGTCGTACAGACGGAACAACTCCTCGCCGCCGAGGACGCGCTCGCCGCGTGAACGGACGGCGTCGAGCGCGGCGCCGACGCGTTCCATGCCGGAGCTCAGCGTGCGCGAGAATCGCTCCTCCTCGGCGCGCAACGTCTGCAACACGGCCTCGCGGCGGGAGCGAAGCTCGGGATATGCATCCCCCATCGACGCGATGACGTCACCGACGACTTGCGACAAGGCAACATGCGTGTCGAACTTGCGTCCGAAACGGATCGCGCGGCGGATGATGCGGCGCAGCACGTAGCCGCGGCCTTCGTTGGCCGGGATCACGCCGTCGCTGATCAGGAACGTCGCCGCACGCGAGTGATCGCAAAGCACGCGTACCGCCGTATCGAGCTCGCTCTCCATGTTGCCGCCGTACTTGTGGCCAGTGACCGATTCGATGCGGCGCATGATCGGCGCGAAGGCATCGATGTCGTAATTCGTCGCTGCCTTCTGCAGAACGCTGGCGATCCGCTCCAACCCCATCCCCGTATCGACCGACGGCGCCGGCAGCGGCGTCAGCACGCCGTCCGCGCTGCGGTCGTACTGCATGAAGACCAGATTCCAGATCTCCATCGTGTCGTCGCCTTCGCCGTTGACCAGCGCCGCCACGTTCTGCGACAGGTCGTCGCCGCGGAAGTAGTGAACCTCGGAGCACGGGCCGCACGGACCGGTGTCGCCCATCGACCAGAAGTTGTCCTTCTTGCCGAAGCGCAGCACGCGCTCGGGCGCCGCGCCGGCTTTGACCCACAGCGCCGCCGCTTCTTCATCCGCCGGAACGCCGTCGCCCCCTTCGAAGACGCTGAACCAGAGCCGCTCCACTTCCAGGCCCCAGGCGTTGACGAGGAGATCCCAGGCGAACCTGATCGCCTCTTCCTTGAAGTAATCGCCGAAGGAGAAGTTGCCGAGCATCTCGAAGAACGTGTGATGCCGCGCGGTGCGGCCGACATTCTCCAGATCGTTGTGCTTGCCGCCGGCGCGCACGCACTTCTGCGAGGTCGTGGCGCGGTTGTAGTCGCGCGGCTCGCGGCCGAGGAAGACGTCCTTGAACTGATTCATCCCGGCGTTCGTGAAAAGGAGCGTCGGATCGCCCGCCGGCACGAGCGACGAGCTGGGGACCTGGCGATGGCCGTTCTTCTCGAAGTACTCGAGAAACTGTTTGCGAATGTCGTTGGTGGTCAGCATTGAGAGGATCGTAACAGCGTCGCTGTTGCGGTCAATTCTCTATCCGCGCCTGGCCATCGCTTCGCGGACGACGTCCATGGCCAAGCTGCTGTCGTAGCCCTGACGGAACAAGTACGCGATGAGTTTCTGGCGGATCGCGTCGTCATCGTCGCGGCGGCGAAGGACGGCCAGCCGTTTTCGAGCCGCGGCGATCGCAGCGGCGCGATCGTCGTGTTCGGGGATGTCGAGTGCTTGCGCGATCGTCGCGCTCTCCACGCCCGCGGCCTGCAACTCCCGTTTGATGCGCAAGCGTCCGATGCCTTTGCGCAGCCGCGTGCGCACGAAGGCCGCCGCGAAGCGCGAGTCATCGAGCCACTTCTCACGGCGCAGTCGTTCGATCGCTGCATCGATCGCGTCGCGCGGGAACTCCTTCCGATCGAGCTTCACGCGCAGCTCCCCCTCGCTGTTGAAGCGGTGGTTGAGGATGCGCAATCCGGCGATGTAACAGCGTTCGACGTCGTCCGGCATCACACCGTGTTGCTGAAATCGAAGGGCGACTCGTCTGCGAACGGATCGCTTTCGCCAGACACCGTCAGGCCCTGCTCCATCTCTTCGCGGGCCATGTCCGAGGTCGACTGGATGCCCTGGAGTTTGAGGCGGAACTCGTCGGGGTTCGAAGCGCGGCGCAGCGCTTCATCGAGCGTGATCAGGCCGTTCTTGTAGAGCACGTAGAGCGACTGATCGAACGTCT
>DATART010000449.1:0-24114 GCA_036264035.1 Thermoanaerobaculia bacterium
CGCATCGCTGGATGTTCCGTGGAAACTTCAGCTACAACGACTACACGGAGTCATGCGGCGCGAACGCGTACGCTGATCCTACCGCCGCCCTTCCGACGATTACCGTCGTCTCGGGTGGACCGGGCCGCTGCCCTGGTGGACAGGTTGCCCCGCAGTCGGCCGGCTCCGGCGCGTTCGGTAACGACTTCATCAATGCGAAATGGAACGCGAACCTCACCGGCGCGTACATTGCGCCGTGGGACATCAACCTCGGTGCCAGCCTCAGCGCCCGTCAGGGGTATCCGCGTCCATTCCGCTCGAGCGTAAGCGGACTTCCGGGCGGCACGATCACCGTAATGCTCGATCCGATGGGCACCAAGCGCTTCGACAACGTTTACGAACTGGACCTCCGCATCGCGAAGGACTTCCGCTTCATGAACCGCGTCGGCATGACCCTGTCGGGCGATCTCTTCAATGCACCCAACAAGCGCACGGTGCTGCAGCGCGAGACTTCACTGGTGAGGAATGCGGCTCCGCAGACTGATCCAACGAAGGCGAACTACAATCCCACCGGTGTCACTTCCAACCCGGGCGGCAACCGCATCACCGAGATGCAGTCGCCGCGGATCTGGAGACTCGGCGCGAAGTTCAACTTCTAAATCTCGAGTCACGCTTTGAAAGAACGGCCCGCCGGAGATTCCGGCGGGCCGTTTCTGTTTTACTCCGTCACTGAAAGTTTGCTACGCTCTGCGCGCGTGTTTTGGCCGGGCAGATTCAACAAATGGAGCGCGCTGGACCAATGCATTGAATCCCATGCCCCTCAGCGAAGAGCAACCTGCGGCCTAACTCACTGATCCAAAAGTGTTTGCCCAAGACCGGCACGAAGGCTGGCCTTCTGCACTGCAGTCGAACGACAGGTTTTACGTGAGAAAGGAGCCACTATGAAACGGTGCCCCAATCCCAGGTTACTGGCGGTCCTGGCCGCCCTCTGCATCTCGCTGCTTGCCGTCAGCGCGTTTGCTCAGTTCCAGACAGGCAACATTTACGGCAAGGTTCAGGCGAAGGATGGAAGCGCGCTGCCAGGCGTGACCGTCGTTCTCTCCGGTGTCGGCGCTCCGCAGACGGCGATCAGCGACGCGCAAGGCGACTTCCGGTTCATCAGTCTCTCGACGGGCACCTACACGCTCAAGGCGGATCTGGCCGGATACGGAACCTCGACCCGCGCCGGCATCACCGTCAACATCGGCCGCAATGCTGATGTGACGATGACGCTGAATCCGTCGGTCGCGGAATCAATCACCGTGACCGCCGAGGCTCCGCTGCTCGATGTCAGAAAAGCGGGCGACTCGACGAGCGTGTCGAAAGTCGAGCTGGAGAAAATCCCCAGCGGCCGCGATCCGTGGGCGGTCATGCAGACCACGCCGGCCATCCAGGTCGACCGCATCAACGTCGGCGGCAGCCAGTCGGGCCAGCAGTCGGTCTACGTCGCCAAAGGCGCGCAGAGCACGGACAATACCTGGAACGTCGACGGCGTGAACATCACCGACATGGGCGCCACCGGCAGCACGCCGCTCTACTTCGACTTCGATTCGTTCGAAGAGATGCAGGTCACGACGGGCGGTTCCGATCCGCGCATCATGACGCCGGGCGTGCAGCTGAACATGGTTACCAAGCGCGGCTCGAACGACCTGCGCGGTTCCGGCCGTTACTTCTACGCCCCGGGCAGCGCGCAGGCGCACGCGAAGATTCCGGCGGAAGCGACCGGCTATCTCGCCGCCACGAACAAAGTCGACTTCAACCGCGAGTACGGCGCCGAAGTCGGCGGACCGATCTGGCGCGATCACCTCTGGGCCTGGGTGGCCAGCTCGGAGCAGAAAATCTCCAACACCGGCACGCAGAACCTTGGTCAGTTCATCATTCCTGACAACATCATCCTGCGCGACAAAAACGCAAAGCTGAACGCGCAAATCCTGCCCAGCAACAGCGCGGTTGGCTTCTACACGTTCGGCGACAAAGGCCGCAACGCCCGCGGCCTCTCGCCCACGCATCCGTTTGAAACGGCGTGGAAGCAGGCCGGTCCGACCAAGGTCTACAAGATCGAAGACACGCAGATCGTCGGCTCGACGCTGTATGTCACCGGCATGTGGTCGAAAGTTTCCGGCGGTTTCGGCCTCTTCGCCAACGGTGGACAGGGACCCGGCGCTCCGCCGGCTCTGTACGACGCCTCGGCCGGTTCGTGGACGCAAAACTACGTCACCTACTTCACGGACCGTCCGCAGAAACAGTACCGGTTGGACGGTTCAAAATTCTTCGACATCGGCACGATGAATCACGAGTTAAAGTTCGGATTCGGCTACCGCGACACGCCGGTTTCTTCGACGTCCACGTGGCCCGGCGCGGCCGGCGGATTCTGGGAGACCAACTCGGTTGCGAGCTCGGATTGCACGGCGTCGGGATTGCCGGCGAATTGTCAGATCGCAGCGGTCACGCGCGACGCCAACAAGAACTACGGCGAGAAGTATCGCGACCTCTACGCGGGCGACACGATTCTGATGGGCAATCTGACGCTGCAGGCCGGCCTGCGCATGGACAAGCAGGAGTCGCTCAATACCCCGTCCTCCGCGGCCGCGAATCCGATTCTCGGCACGCCCCTCACGCTGCCATGTTCGGCCGGCTCCGGCCTTCCGTGCACCGGCGGTAATTTCACCGGCAGCCTGGCGCAGTTGACCTTCAACGGCGACACCCGAAAACTCAGCTGGAACAACGTCACGCCGCGCCTCGGACTTACGTACGCGCTCGGCGCCGACAAGAAGACGCTGCTGCGCGCCGGATACAACCGTTACGTCAGCCAGATGGGTGCGACCGTTTCCAACGCCAGCCCCACCGGCCTGGTCAGCTACTTCTATTTCTACGGCGTCGACGCCAACCACGACAACATCATCCAGCGCAGTGAGCTGCTCCGCTTCTATGGTTCGAACTACATCGATCCGCTCCATCCCAACAGCCCGATCAGCAATACCCGCGTCGACTACGGGACGAAGGCCCCGAAGACGGACGAGCTCATCCTCGGCTTCGATCACGAGCTGATGTCCGACTTCTCGGTAGGGATGAATTTCACGTATCGCCACTACACCGATCTGGTCGGGACGCGTTACGAAAAGACGCAGGGCGCTGGTGACTACTACACGCGCGCTGACTGGGTCGTTTCGACCACGCATCCGACGGCGGGAGGCACTTTCACCCAGCCCGCGGCGAACGGCGGCGCCACGATTACGCTTCCGACCGTTCCGGTCTACGTCATCAAGTCCGGCGTTCCCGCGCCGAGTTTCGCGGTCATCAGCAACCTGCCCGGCTACACGCAGAAATTCGAAGGCGTTGAACTTACGGCCACCAAGCGCATGTCGCATAAGTGGATGTTCCGCGGCAACGCGAGCTGGAACAGCTACACGGAACACTGCAGCGCCGAAGCATTCCCGAATCCCACGCCGTACATCGGCAACTGCCCCGGCGGGCAGGTAGCGCCGCGGTCGGCCGGTTCGGGCGCATTCGGCAATGTCTTCATCAACTCTCGGTGGAACTTCAACCTTACGGGCCTGTACCAACTGCCGTGGGACATCAACCTCGGCGGCAGCCTTTCCGCCCGTCAGGGTTACCCGGCCGTGTGGCGCGATCAGGTCCGCGGCATCAACGGCGGCTTGACGTACGTCGTCAACTTCGCTCCGAACCGTCAGGAAGTTATCCTGCAGCCGGTCGGTACGACGCGCTTCGACAACGTCTACGAATTCGATCTCCGCGCGGCGAAGGACTTCCGCTTCATGAACCGCGTCGGCCTGACGCTTTCGGCCGACCTCTTCAACGTCCCGAACCAGCGCACCGTCCTGCAGCGCAACACACGCCTCTTCACCAGCGGCGCGTCGTTCGCCGCGGGCGACACCATCACCGAAATCCAGTCGCCGCGCATCTGGCGTCTGGGCGCCAAGTTCACGTTCTAGTTTCGTATCGGATTGCTCTACCGCCGCCGGGGGAATTTCCTCCGGCGGCGTTTTTTTTGGCGTTTCACCGAATCCAGAACACGCCGCCCAGGGGGATCATTTTGAAGAAGACATTTTTCCTAGCCGCAGCTTTCATCTGTGCAGCCTCGATGCTCGTCGCCTCGGAAGACTGGCGCGGCAACAACCGCCTCTCCGGTTTCGTCGTCGACAAAGCCACCGGCAAGCCGGTCCCGAACGCGAAGGTGAGCCTGCGCATTCAGCGCGGCGGCAAAGGCGGCCCTGACGTCACCGCTGACTCCAACGGCAAGTGGGCCGTCCTCGGCATGAACTCCGGCGTGTGGAACGTCGATGTCGAGGCGCCCGGCTACGTAGTTCGCCAGATCGGCAACGTGCAGGTCAGCGAAGGGCAGCGCGTTCCGCCGATGAAGATCGAGATGGAGCCGGCCGTCGTTGTCGCTGCCGCCGCTCCGGAAGCGCCCCCGGTGGAAGAGGTAAAGATCGGCGGCCAGGTGGTCTCGAAAGATATCGCCGACGCCGTCGAAGCCGGCAACGCCGCACTCACAGCGAAGAATTACACGGAAGCAGTCACCGCGTACGAGAAAGCCACCGCCGCGCTTCCGGCGTTCATGCCCATCCGCTTCGCATTGGCGCGCGCCTACTACGGCGCCGGCGATCTGAAGAAGGCCGTGACCACGATGGGCGACGTCTACAACGCCGATCCCGCCAACTCCCGCAACGCCATGCTCTACGCGAACATGCTTCTCGAGGACGGCCAACTCGATAAAGGGAAGGCCATCGTCGACAAGGTTCCGGCGGCTGACGTCGACGCGACCGCGCTCACCAACATCGGCATCGTGTTGATGAACAAGAAGCAGCCCGCCGCCGCGCGCGATTACTTCACGAGAGTGATCGAATCGAATCCCAAGGATGCCGACGGCTACTACTACCGCGGCCTCGCCACGATCCAGGCAGGCAAGACGAAGGAAGCGAAGGCTGATCTCCAGAAAGTGATCGAGCTCGCCCCCGACAGCGATCAGGCGAAAGAAGCGAAGGAGTATCTGAAGTCGATCAAGTAATAAAGTGCGGATGATTGAAGAGTGAAGGGTGAAGAGTGAAGAGTGAAAGAAAGCGGTTTTTTTTCACTCTTCACGCTTCCCTCTTCACTCTTTTCTTCTTCCTCGCCTGCCACGGATCGCGCGGCGCTATCGACGGCCAGGCGCCGATCATCATCATCTCCATCGACACGCTGCGCTCCGACCATCTGCCGGCCTACGGCTACACGAAAGTCGACACGCCGGCTATCGATCGCTTCCGCGCCGACTCGATCCTCTTCGAGCATGCCTACTCGCATTGCCCTCTGACGCTGGTCTCGCACGCGAGCGTTTTCACCGGACTTCTTCCCGCCGAACACGGCATCCGCGACAACCTCGGCTACGACCTCAATCCGAAAGTGAAGACATTGGCGGAGCTGCTGAAGTCGAAAGGCTATGCGACGGGCGGTGCGGTCTCCGCCGTCGTGCTGCGCGGCGAGACCGGCATCAAGCGCGGCTTCGATTTCTGGGAAGACAACATCGATATCGATCCCAGCTTCCTGAGCATCGGCCGCGCGCAACGCCCCGGCGAAGCCACGCGCGTGCTGGCGCAAAAATGGATCGGCGAGCACGTCCACGACGCGCATCCATTCTTTTTCTTCTTCCACATCTACGAGCCACACACGCCGTACGAACCGGCCGAGCCGTTTCGTTCACGGTACGCGAGCGCCTACGACGGGGAGGTGGCGACGGCGGATGACATCGCGGGCAAGTTCCTCGACTATCTGCGCGCCGAAGGCATCTACGACCGCGCCACGATCCTGCTGATGTCCGATCACGGCGAAGGCCTCGGCGAACACGGCGAAGACGAACACGGCGTCCTGCTGTATCGCGAAACGCTGCAGGTTCCTCTGATGCTGAAGCTTCCGAAAGCGGCGCGCAAGGGAACGAGCGTCGCCGCACCCGTGCAGCTCATCGACATCTTCCCGACCATCGCATCCCCGTTCGGGCCGACGCCGAATCTCGCCGGCAAATCGTTGCTCGACATCGACGCGAAGCCAGCCGAGGATCGTCCGATCTACTCCGAAACTTACTATCCGCGGCTGCACTTCGGTTGGAACGACATGCACTCGCTGATCTCCGGCGCGAAGCACTACATCCATGCGGCGGATCCGGAGCTCTACAATCTCGCCACCGATCCCGCGGAAACGCGCAACGTGGTGCTCGATGACCGCCGCAGCTACGTCTCGTTGCGGGAGCAAATCAAGCCGTACATCAAATCCGCGGCGACGCCTTCCGCCGTCGACGATGAACAGAAGCAGCAACTCATCGCCCTCGGCTACGTCGGATCGACCGTCAGCACTGCGCCCGACGCGGTGCTGCCCGATCCCAAAAAGAACATCGGTAAAGCGAACGCCATCAGCCAGGCCTTCCGCCTTTTCCGGGACAACAAGTTCGAAGAGACGCTCGCCGTCACCAACGGCCTGCTTCGCGATAACCCGAACATGCTCGACATCTGGGCGCTGCAGTCGCGCGCATTGTCCAAACTCGATCGACGGGAGGAGGCCATCGACGCGGCGAAACAAGGCCTGCGCATTTCGCCGAATACGGCCTCGCTGGCGGTGACGGTCGCGAATCTGTCGCTGGAGCTCGGCCGCCTCGACGACGCCGAGGCGCATGCGAAGCTGGTGCTGAAACAGACGCCACACGACGCGCACGAGGTGCTGGCGCGCGTGGCCATGCGCCGCAAGGATTTCGCGAAAGCGCGCGCGGAAGCGAACGCCGCGTTCGATAACGAAAAGAACCGCCCGGGCAACCTGATGCTTGTCGGCCAGATCGCGCTCGAAGAGGGAAAGGTTGAGGAAGCGCTCGGCGATTTCGATCAAGCCGCGGCGTTGCGGCAAGCGAAGAATCAGCCCGCCCTCCCGCGTCTCAACTATTTCCGAGGCGATTGCCTGGCCCGCCTCGGCCGCTCTGACGAAGCCGAGGCCGCGTTTCTGGCGGAGATCAAAAACTTTCCAACCGATCCGCAGCCGTACAAAAATCTGGTCCTGCTCTACGCCGTAGAAAACCGCACGGACGCCGCGACACAGTTGATATTCGCGCTGGAGAAAGCTTCACCGACGCCGCCGTCTTACATCGCCATCTCCGAAACGTTAAAGACGATCGGCGATACGAAGGGCGCGAAGTTCTGGGCGTCGCGAGGATTGAGCAGGTATCCCGCGGATAAGCAGTTGCAGGCGCTCTACCGAGGCTGATTTTCAGGAGGGCTTCTGCGGCAGGACGATGTCTTCAACGACGTGGAGTCGTCGATCGAGGTGGCCGAAGGCGAGCTTGAGCATCGCGTCGCCGTTCGCTGCTGCTCAATTCTCTCGTTGGTGGTGTCAATCTTGTCGTTCAGTGGAGAACACTTTCGGCGACGAGCTTGATCTCTCCGCGCATGGCTTCAGAAACGATATCGAAATGCCGGCGCATGACGCGAGCTGTCTCATCGAATCGCAGCTGGATCGCTTGCGTGAATTCAGCAAACTGCCGCCGAGTCTCGGCGTGAGCTTCTTCGTTCCGTCTCTGCGAGTCTTCGAATTCCTGCCGCGTCTCGGCGTGAGCTTCTTCGTTCCGTCTCTGCGAGTGTTCGAATTGCTGCCGCGTCTCGGCATGAGCCTCTTCGTTCCGTCGCTGTGAGTGTTCGAATTGCTGCCGCGTCTCCGCGTGCGCTGCTTCGTTCTCTTTCTGGATCTGCTCCAGGAACTGTTTCTCGTCGTCGTTCATGGAAAAAGTGTACCTCGGCAATTTACCGCGCAACCCGTACTTCGTTTGACGCGCATCGGTACCCGCCGTTGAGAACGACGCTTCTCGGGAGAGGAGGGAAAAGCATCAGATCGTACCCGGCGGACTTGAATGCCGATCGCGCTGCTGAATCCGCGGCCGGTAGAGCCGACGCGAACCCCTCCGCGCGATTGCCTTCGAGGACGACGTTGTTCGCAGTGATGACAAAGTACGGCGTTTCCGGCCGATCCTCATCCATGAGCAACGACGTCGGAACCATCAACAGCGGCAGCCGACGGACTTTGATCCCGCGTGCGGTGAGATCGCTTGCACATTGATCGAGAAAATGCTGGAGGCCGGTCGATGACGGATCGCTCTGAAAGTTTCTTACGGCAGCGCGAGCATTCGCAGTGAGGGAGTACGTTTTCTCCAGCTCCTGCCATTCGTTTGCAGATCCAGCGAGCTTCGCACCGAGCGAGACGTCGCCGACCAGCGCAATGGTCGAGCCGTCCGCGCGAGGAAGCAGCGTCACGATCGAATCGAGATCGAAACCTGCGCCGCCGCCGAGGGCCGTGATCTGTTGTGGTGTCGTCGGCAGTTCGTGAACGAAGCGCACGGGCCGGTTGTACAACTTCGACAGCTCGCCGGCGGCGCGCCGCACCGCGTCGGTGTAGCGCGCGATCCCTTCTGATGATCCGAAGCGTTCGACCGGCACATGATCGAGGCCGAGGATCTCGAGCGCGCGGATCTCCACGGAGTGAATCGAGATCCACACCGCCTTTGGAGTCAACAGGATCTGTCCGTTGTGAAAGGAGGTGGCGCCCGTCGTCCAGCGAGGCCTCCAACGATCGTCCAGCGTTTTCGGCAGACCGTTGATGAGCACGCGCACCATGTACGCGTCCTCCTCGCGGTTCCGCTGTGGGTTCGGACGGTTGATGAAGACGATGCTTCCATTCGCTGCACGGCTGACGGAAAAAGGATCGCGCGGCCATGGAGTCAGCGGACGATTGAAGTTGTCGATGAAGTCGACATGCAGCGCCGCGAGTTCCTTCTGCAGTGCGCTCTGCGTCGCCTTGTCGCCGATGACGACGATCGTGCGCCGCGGAGCAGCGGCACGTACCGCGGTCAGAAAACGGCGCGCGTCATCGGCCTTTACGAAGCGCGAGTTGATGGAGTAGATCGATGCCTCGATCGCTTCGTTGCCGGCAACATTGATCGCCGCATTGCTGTGGACAATGTAGCGGCTGCTGCTTGGCCGGACCAGTCCGGCCGAATAGGCGAGCGCCTCCGCGGTTTCGAAATTGATCGGCGCGACGCGGTTCAACTCATTGACATCGGCACGGCGCAGCGGCTCGGGCATCAACGGATCGAGCGAAGCTGGCAGGATCGTATCGACCACGCGCCGGTACTCTTCATCCTCACCGTAGCGCAACGGATCGAGGACTTGCCAGGCCACGAGCATGTGCAAGTCGTCGTCAGAGAACTGGCGCGGAATGCGTGCGGCATGTTCGTGAACGAGCGCCGTGGCGTAGCGCTTCACGGCCGCCTGCAGCTGTGCGTCGCGCGAAAGCAGCGCGCTCGCCAGATTGCGAAAAACCGCGGGAACGAGATCGGGATTTGCGCCGGCGGCGTCATCAAACGCCGCGGGCGGAACGCGCGCGATCAACGTGCGTGCAAATGGATCGGCGATTTCCGGCCGCGGCCAACCCGCGGCCGGCAGCGGAGGCACCGGCGGGAATTCGACGCGTCCCACCGCCGTGAAAAGACAAAGCGCCCCGAGCACGCCGACGCTGCGACCGATGCGCATCACGGCGGCGTGAACGGGCGCGCGCCGAGGACGAATTCCGAAGCATTGACTGGGCGGCATGTATCCTTCGATTCAATGCGCCGTTTATTGCTCTTACTGACCGGCATCGCCATCCTCGCTTGCCATCGCGAGTCATCCGTCCCGTCGAACGCGAAGCATGGCAAGCCGGACGTCATCCTCGTCACGATCGACACACTCCGCGCCGACGCCGTCGGCTACTCCGGCAACACTCGGGTGAAGACGCCGTTCCTCGATCGTCTCGCGGCGGAGGGCATTGTCTTCACCAACGCGCATGCGCACAACGTCGTCACGCTGCCATCACACGTCAACATATTGACCGGTTTGTATCCGTATCAGCACGGCGTGCACGACAACGCCGGGTTCAAGCTCGATGCGAAGAACGAGACCCTGGGCGTGATGCTTCGCCGCGCCGGCTACGCCACCGGCGCGTTCATCGGCGCGTATCCGCTCGACGCGCGCTACGGACTCAATGCCGGTTTCGACGTCTACGACGACAACTACGGAAAAGGCGCCGCGTCGCTCGATTTCGCCAATCAGGAGCGGCCGGCGGGTGCCGTGCTCGAAGCCGCGGCGCGATGGTGGGCTGCGAATCAGGGTAAGCCGCGCTTTCTGTGGGTGCATCTTTACGACGCGCATGCGCCGTATCGTCCGCCCGAGCCGTTCGCTTCCGAGTACGCCTCCAATCTGTACCTCGGCGAAGTCGCGGCTATCGATCACGCTCTCGACGCGCAGCTCGCGCCGATCATCAGTGCCGATCCGAACGCGCTCGTCATCATCACCGCGGATCACGGAGAAGCTCTCGGGGACCACGGCGAATTGACACACGGACTCTTCGCCTACGAGGCCACCCTCAAGATTCCGCTGATCGTTCGCGCGCCCGGTCTGAAGCATCGCGTCGATGGGGCATACGTGCGTCACGTCGACATCGTTCCGACTGTGCTCGATGCGCTGTCGATCCCCAAGCCTGCCGTCCTTCCCGGTGCATCGCTCCTCGGCGCGATCGAGCCGCGCGACGCGTATTTCGAGGCGCTTTCCGCGTCGTTGAATCGCGGATGGGCGCCGCTCACCGGCGTGATTCATCGCGGCGAGAAGTACATCGAGTTGCCGATCGCAGAGTTGTACGACTTGCCGCGCGATCCAAAGGAGCTGACCAATCTTCGCGCCGAACGGAGACGCGAAGCCGAGGAAGCGCGTCAACTTCTGGCGGGGATGCATGCGACCGTGACTGCCGGCCGCAATGTGTCCTCCGAGGAGATGGCGCGGCTGCGAAGCCTCGGCTATGTCAGCGGGACAGCGGCGGGGAAATCGTCGTACACCGCCGCCGACGATCCGAAGAATCTCGTCGCGCTCGACAACAAAATGCACGACGTCATCGACGCGTACGAGCGTCACGACGTGCCGCGCGCGCTCGCACTGGCGAAAGAAGTCGTCGCCGCGCGTCCGGAGATGGCAGCGGGGCGCGAACTGCTCGCATTCGTGCTGCAGCAGAGCGAGAACGTTCCCGCTGCGATCGAGAACCTGCGTACCGCGATCGGACACGGTCAGAACGACGGCCTGCGCGTGCAACTCGGCCTGCTGCTGACCGAAACCGGCAAGACCGCCGAGGCCGTGCAGATCCTGGCGCCGCTGGCCTCGGGGAGTGATCCCGACGCGCTCAACGCCTACGGCATCGCGCTGGCGGACGAAGGAAAAACTGATGAGGCTACGCAGCAATTCAATCGCGTGCTGCTGCTCGATCCGAACAACGCGCCGGCGCTGCAGAACCTCGGCATCGTGGCACTGCGTCGCAACGATGTGGCGTCCGCACAGACGTTTCTCGATCGCGCGCTGACTCTCAACCCGCGCCTCCCACTCGCGCTCAACACCCTCGGCGTCGTTTACGCACGTCAGGGCGACTATGGGCGCGCCGTTGAATCGTGGAATCGCGCCGTCGCCATCGATCCGCGCCAGTACGACGCGCTTTTCAATGCGGGGCTCGTCGAAGGGAAAGCGGGCCACATCAATGAGGCAAAGTCGGCGTTGTCGCGGTTCGTCGCAACTGCGCCAAAGGATCGATACGGTGCCGACATCGTGACGGCGCGTCAAGCATTGCAGGCGTTGCAGTGACTATGACGCGCGCCGTCCTTGCGGCATAATTGCTTGCCTCCCATGAGTAATGGTCCGCCGATCGACGACACGGTCGCGCGCGACGCTGTGCCGTCGGCGGCCGGAGGTGCGCGATTCGTTCCTGGTCTTCTTGTGGCGGGGCGATATCGGATCGTGGCCATTCTCGGCCGCGGCGGCATGGGTGAGGTCTACCGCGCCGAGGATGTGAAGCTCGGGCACGCCGTAGCGCTGAAGTTTCTGCCGAGGCACGCGGCCGCCGATCCGAAAACGCTGGAGCGTCTTTTCAGGGAAGTGCGCATCGGCCGGCAGCTGTCGCATCCGAACCTCTGCCGCCTTTACGACATCGGCGAATCCGATGAAGGCCATTTCATCACCATGGAATACGTCGATGGCGAGGATCTCGGATCGCTTCTCCGCCGGATCGGACGGCTGCCGCCCGACAAGGCGATCGAGATCGCGCGCGAGCTCGGCGCGGGCCTGGCGGCGGCGCACGACTCGGGCATCGTCCATCGCGACCTGAAGCCGGCGAACGTGATGATCGACGGGCGCGGCCACGTGCGCATCACCGATTTCGGGCTGGCCGCGCTCGCGGATGACGCCGCCGCCGGCGGCGGGATCGCCGGCACGCCCGCGTACATGGCGCCGGAGCAGCTCTCGGGCGGGAAGGTGACGGCGTGTAGCGATATCTACTCGCTCGGTCTGATCTTCCACGAAATCTTCACCGGCAATCGCCTGCGCCGAGGTGCGAGTCTGGCCGAGGTTCTGTCGGAACGGCGCGTCACACCGACCTCGATTCGAGGAATCGACCCCGCGGTCGAACGGGTGATTCTGCGCTGCCTCGATGAAAAACCGCCGGCAAGACCGTCCGCGCAGGCGGTCATCGCCTCGCTGCCCGGAGGCGATCCGCTTACGGCGGCGATTGCGGCGGGCGAGACACCGTCGCCGGCCATGGTTGCTGCCGCCGGCGCGGCCGGCGATCTGACGCCGGCCGTGGCGTGGGCCACGGCCATCACCGCGATCGGGGGGATGCTGCTCGTCGCCGCGCTGTCGGGAAGAACGAACGTCTTGCGCCTCGTGCCGCTTCCGAAGTCCCCCGACGTCCTCGACGCGCGCGCCGCGGATATCGCCGAACATTTTGGATATACAGACTCTCCCGCGACCATCGGCCACGACTGGATCTACGATTTTGGCTTTGTGCAATGGATGACGAAGCGCAAAGGAGTTGCGGATGGCTGGCGATCTTTGTCGACGATTCGTCCAGGGGCGGTGCAATTCACGTTCAGGTCCGGGACACGCCAACTCGTTCCGCAGGCCGAGCCGTATCGAATTGCGATCCACGATCCGCCGCTTGTCGAGCCCGGGATGATTTTTGTCGGCACCGATCCGCAAGGACGGCTCATGGAGTTTGCGGCCGTCCCTCCTTCCCGCATCGAGGCGCCGCTGCGCGCAGCTACCGACTGGTCAATCGGGTTTCGCGAGGCGGCAATCGATCCGGCCAGGTTTCATCCCGTTCCGCCGCTGTGGAGCGCTCCCGTGGCGAGCGATGAGCGGCGCGCGTGGGAAGGGACGCTGCCCGGTCAGGAGGACGTGGTGCTTCGGATTGAAGCGGCGGCGCGTGCTGGCCGCGTCGACTGGTTCATCGTGATCGGCCCGTGGACTGAGCCGCCACTGTTGCGCGAGAAACCCCGCGGTTTCGGGGAGCGGCTCGCGGCATGGGCGCGTGTTCTCTTCGACGTGGCGACGATTGTGCCAGCCATCATTCTCGCGGTACGCAATCTTCGCCGGGGACGCGGCGATCGCCGGGCGGCGTTTCGCGTGGCGATGCTCTGCTTTGTCTTGATGGCTGTTGCCATCCTCGTCCGCGGCGCTTACGCGGGGTCGGTCAGCCGCGAGTGGAACGTAGTCATCATGAACGCGCTGGGCAGAGCGGCCTTGTTGGCCATGCGCGTATGGATTGTTTACATCGCGCTCGAGCCGTACGTCCGCCGCAACTGGCCGCGAACGCTCATCGGATGGGCGCGTCTCGTCGGCGGGCGCGTTCGCGACCCGATGGTTGGACGTGATGTACTCGTCGGCACGATCGGAGGACTGGTGATGGTGACGGTCCTCGATCTGAGCCGCATCATTCCACCTTGGTTTGGGATGGCCGTACAGCCTTTGCAGTTTTCGACATTACCCTTCTCCTACTCGCGTTACGTTTTCGTCTACCTCTTCGGCAACGTCGCGTACTCAATTCTTTACGCGGTCCAGGCGGTGTTCATCACCGTCCTGTTTCGGGCCCTCACAAAACGTCCCGCGGTGGCGGCGGCGCTCGCATTCCTTCTCGCTTCGGCCATGTCACTCGGAGATTCCGGAATCCCACTGCTGGTCTCGCTCGCGGTGGCCACCTGTTCGGCCGCAGTCCTGCTAGCAGTCATGGTGTGGCGTGGCCTCCTCGCGTTGGTCGCATGCATCACCGCCTGGCAGTGCACCCAGGCGGTTTCGCTGACGCTGGATCCGTCCGACTGGTACTTCGGCCGCGCAGCGATGCTGATCGCAATCGTGATCGCAATCGTTCTGGCCGCATTTGCGATTTCGCTCGGCGGCAAGCCGTTGTTCGGCAGAGCCCTTTTCGACGATCAGTAGCTCTTCACCTCCTTGCTTTAAACTACGCCGGATTGCACGCCGACCTCTCCGAGTTCGAGTCCCGCATCGGCTACAGTTTTCAGAGCCGTGACCTTCTGAAGCGCGCGCTGACTCACAAGTCGTACTCGCACGAGGCGAAGAATGATTCGCTGCGCGACAACGAGACCTTCGAATTTCTCGGCGACTCCGTCCTCGGCTTCGTCATCGGCGACATGCTCTTCCGCCGTTTTCCCGATCTCGATGAAGGCGCTCTTTCGAAGATGAAGGCGTTCCTCGTCAGCTCTACGAGTCTGGCCGCGAAGGCGCGCCACTACGGGATGGGCGACGTGCTCTTCCTCGGCGTGGGTGAAGAAAAGTCCGGCGGCCGAAAGAAGGACTCGCTGCTCGCGAATCTCTTCGAGGCGATGCTGGCTGCCGTCTTTCTCGACGGCGGCATCGACGCCGCGAGGAGTCTGATCGAGCGATGCTTCACGCCGGATCTCGAAGCGATCGATTCGCAGGATCTGCTTTTTCAGGATTACAAGACTGCCCTTCAGGAGCTGGCGCAGGGGAGTGGACTTCCGTTGCCGGAGTACAGCGTCGTCGGCGAAGTCGGCCCCGATCACGACAAGCGCTTCATCGTCGACGTGAAGGTCGGCAGCCTCACCTCGCGCGGCGAGGGGTCGTCGAAAAAAGAGGCGCAGCAGCAGGCGGCCAGGCATGCATTGCGCGACTACTCGCCGGACGCGTAGAGCGATCGCCGTGGCGCTGGTGCTCGTCATCAGCCTGGCAACAGCGCATTCGCAGACGGCGCGCAACGCGGACCTGGCCCGCATCCGCGCGGACATCGCGCGGCTTCGTACACGCCTCGACGAGCTGCGGACACAAACCCGCAGCGCCGAGCACGACCTCGAAGAAGCGGATCTGGAGCTGGGCATCCGCACGAACGAGCTGCAACTCGCGATCGACATGCAATCGCAGCTCGAAGAGCAGCGCCGCGAGACGGAATCGCAGGTCGCGGCCATCGCTCCGCGGATCGCGCGCGAGAAGGAGTTCCTGCGCAAGCGTCTGTCCGCGCTGTATCGGCTTGGCCGGCTGAGTTACGTTCGCCTGCTGCTGTCAATCGATGATCGACGAGATCCAGTGCAGGCGATGTCGATGCTCAGCTTCCTCGTCTCGCGCGACGCGCGCGCCGTCACGCGCTTCCAGGCCGAGCGCGAGCAGTTGCGAATGCGGACGATCGAGCTCGCCGGCCGCGAGCAGAAAGTCGCCGCGGCGCGGCGCTTCGTCGAGCAACGCCAGCGCGCCGTGGCCTCCGCGCGTGCCGACAAGGAGCGGACACTTTTGTCGCTTCGTAATCAGGGGAGTGCAGGCGAGCAGAAGCTGGCCGAGCTCGAAGAGAAGGCCAGGCGCCTCGAGCATCTTCTCGACGTCCTGTCCCGTCAGACTGGAGCGGCCACGGCCGCGACGGACATCCGCAGCGTGCAAGGCGCGCTGGCGTGGCCGGTCCAGGGAAAGATCATCGAGCGCTTCGGCAAGCAGGTTAACGCAAAGTTTTCGACCGTTACCTTCAGCAACGGCCTCAAAATTGCCGCCGCGCCGGGCGCCGAGGTGCGGTCGGTTTTCGCGGGAACAGTTCTATTTTCGCAGTGGTTCAAGGGGTACGGCAATCTGGTGATTCTCGATCACGGCAATCGCGTTTTCTCCCTTTACGGCAACCTCAAATCGCCCGCCGTCGCGGTCGGCGACCGCATCAACGCTGGACAGGCGCTTGCAGGTGTCGGCGAATCGGAGGACGCGCATTCCGGCTACCTCTACTTCGAGATTCGTCAGGACAATAAGCCTGAAGATCCGCAGAAATGGCTGCGGTAACGAGCACGACGACATGAGCAAAAAGAAAATCGCATTCCTCTCCGTTTCCGTCGCCCTTCTTCTCTCGCTCCTCGGCGGCGCCCTCTTCGGCCAGGCCACGCAGAAGAACAACGTCTACCGTTACCTCAGCATTTTCACCGAGGTGTTCGACTTGGTGCGGAACAATTACGTCGAGCAGGTTCCGCCAGATCAATTGATGGACGGAGCCTTCTCCGGCGTCACCGACGCCATCGACGAGTTCAGCTACTACGTGCCGCCCGCGCAGATGGCGGCGTACAAGAATTTCAGCGACGTCGAAGACAACGGCGTCGGTCTCATCGTCACCAAGCGCTTCGGATACGCGTTCGTGATCGCCGCGGTGCCGGGATCGCCGGCCGCGAAGTCGGGCATCGAGCGCGGCGACTTCATCGAGAAAATCGACGGACAGCCAACGCAGAAGATGGCGGTGTGGCAGGTGCGCAATCTCCTGCGCGCGACGAAGCCGGTGCATGTCCAGGTCCTTCGCGGCGGCCAGACCAAGCGCGACGACTTCACGCTGCAGCAGGCCTCGTTCCATCCGCTGCCTCTGACCACCGAGCAGTACGGCGGTGTGGCGTACGTGAAGATTCCGTACTTCGAAAAAGGGACAGCGGCGCAACTGGCGACGTCACTCGAGAACATCCGCAAAAGCGGCAACCGCAAGCTGATCATCGACCTCCGCGGCAACGCCGGCGGCGACGTCGACGAAGCGATTACTTCGGCCGACGAGCTGTTGACCAGCGGCATGATCACGTCCATCGAAGGCCGCAAGGTCGACGCGAAGAAGTGGCAGGCCGACCGGAACACCGCCTACGACGGCGATCTCGAAGTCCTCACCGACGGCTCGACAGCCTCGGGTGCCGAAATCTTCGCCGCTGCCATCCACGGCAATCAGCGCGGCAAAGTGGTCGGCGTGACGACGTACGGCAAGTCGATCGTGCAGCGTTTCATCCCGCTACCGAGCGGCGGCGGCGTGTTCATGACCGTCGCTCACTACACGACGCCGGATATGAAGGCGATCAAAGCCGGCGGCATCCGGCCGGACGTGATCGTCGATCTGACCTCGCTGGCCCTTCGCGATCCCGACGCAAAGGGAACGCACGCCGAGGCGACGAAACCGAAAGACGATCTGATCCTCCAGAAAGCGCTTCAGCTCTTCAGCGAGCCGGCCGCGAAGAAAGCGGCGTAACTTCAAGGCCGCCGGTCTCGGCGGCCTTTTGTTTAATACACTCGCGCGATGCTGCAACTGGCCATCATCGTCGTCACTGTGATCCTGATCGGCTGGCTTGCCGCCTTAATGCTTGCGCAGAAGCCGGTGACGAGCGCGCAGCAACTCATCCAGCAGCATCGCTACGAGGACGCCGTCGCGGCCGCCGCGAACGATCCTCTCCATCGCGCCGAGGCCCTCAAGCTCCTCGGCAGATTCGAAGAGGCGATCGCGTCGTATCGGAGATCCGATGACCCCGCCGCGCAGGAGGGCATCGCCCTCTCCCTCGCGCACCTCAACCGCGATCTCGACGAAGCCAAACGCCTGATGGAAGAGACCATCGCCCTCCATCCGCAGATCCAGGAGTTCCAGGCCCTCGGTCTCGCCTACATCCTCCTCAAACGCGGCGACCGCGACGACGCGCTGCGCATCTACGCCGATAACGTGGAGCTCCTCGAAACCCGCTTCCGCGACGATTACACCGACCCCGATCCGCTATTGGCCGAAACGCTGGTGATGTTCGCCGCGCTCGCCGAAGCCGCAGGCGATGTTCCTCGCGCGAATGCGTTGCGGACCAAGGCTGCGGCATGGGCGCCGGGCAGCGTGTGAAGCTAGGCCCTCATCTGCGTAAATCTGCGTTCATCTGCGGATAAGGCCATCCGCAGATTACGCAGATTTACGCAGATTGACCGCGAGCTGATGAAACTCCGACCGTATCCGCTGCATCGCGATTGGCGCGGCACACGGATGGACGCGGTTGGTCAGCAGCACCATGATTCGGTCGTGCGGCGGATCGATCCAGACTGAAGTCCCCGTGAAGCCGGTGTGTCCGTACATGCCGGTGTTCGAAGTTTGCCAGCCGAGGCCGCGCGATTCGTTTAGTCCCGGAGTTTGATTGCGCGTTGCCGCGGAGACGACATCGCGCGGTAGAAGCTCCTCTTTCGCCCACGACTGCGCGAGACGGAACACGGCGCGCGCGGTCGCGAAAAGGCCGGCGTTGCCGGCGGTGCCGCCGGCGTGGTGCGAATTGCCGTCGTTCGTTTCGCCCCACATCAGGCCGTCGCGGTTTGCGGCGATGGATGGGATGCCGGCGAGTTTTGCTTCGAAGCGCTGGCCCCACTCCGTTGCAGCGACGCGCGGACGCAGCGGCAACGGTGGGTGGAACATCGCATCGTTTTCGATGCCGAGGGGGGCGAGGATTCGTTGGCGCGCGAGGGATGCGTAATTAGGCAGCATCGACCAGAGCAGGATGAAGTTGAGATCCGAATAGACGACGCGCGTGCCCGGCTCATATTCCGGGCCGTGCTCGCGGATCGCGGGCAGGTAATCGGGATATGTGTAGAGCGGCATCCAGGCGCGCAGACCTGATGTGTGTGTGAGGAGAGGGCGAATCGCGTCGACGTCGAGAAGTTGCAGCGCGAGCACGGTCGTAATCAGCGGCTTCGTGATTGAGGCGCAGTCGTAGAGCGTGTCGAGCGTCGCGGGGATACGCAACGGGACGGCGACCGCGTTGCCGAGCGCGTTCTCGTGCTCGATGCCTGCCGAGGAACCGATCGCGTAGACGGCGCTCGGGAAACTGCCGAGCGCGATCTCGCGGCGGAGGAAATCGTCGATCTGCATCGACGCGCATTCTACGTGCACAGGAACGGTTGCGCCGCGCTGCTGTCAACGGCGAATTTCCCTTTGCAATGAGCGGTTTACACGCGGCGAATTCGCAGCATGGCGTGCCCCTCAGATTGCAGTACCATCCGGCGCGTCCAAATCAGAATCGGTCAGGTGTTCTTCATTAATGTTCCGTCTCGACAAGCTTGAAATCCACGGCTTCAAATCGTTTTACGATCCGGCGCAGCTCGCTTTTCCCGCGCCGATGACGGCCGTCGTCGGCCCGAACGGCTGCGGCAAATCCAACATCTGCGACGCCATCATCTGGGTCCTCGGCGAGAACCGCACGTCGCACATCCGCGGCGAGACGATGGACGACGTGATCTTCCAGGGCTCGGCGCGGCGCCGCCCGCTGTCGATGGGCGAGGTGACGCTGACGCTCGCGACGTCGAACGGCGACAGCAATCATCCGATGTCGGACGACGGACGCATCGTCATCAATCGCCGTGTCTTCAGCACCGGCGAGTCGGAGTTCCGCCTGAACGGCAAGCGCGTGCGCCTCAAGGATATCTCCGACATCCTGATGGACACGGGCCTCGGCATCCGTAACTACTCGGTGATGGAGCAGGGGAAGATCGATCTGATCCTCTCCAACAAGCCGCAGGATCGCCGCCGTCTGATCGAGGAGGCGGCCGGCATCACGAAGTACAAGACGAAGCGGCGCGCGGCGGAGATGAAGCTGGAAGAGACGCAGCAGAACCTGCTGCGCATCGACGATACGCTGGCCGAGGTCACGCGCAATTTGAATTCGCTGAAGCGGCAGGCGGGGAAGGCGCGGCGGCACAAGGAACTGAGCGAGCAACTCTCGACGGCGAAACGCGCGCTGTACAAGGGACGTATTGTGCTCGCGCAGGCGGAGCAGTCGGCGGCCGAGGAAGGCGTCGCCGCGGCGCAATCAACCGAGTCGGAACTGGCGGCGCAACTCGCAACCGACGAAGCGGAGCTTGCGGAGAACCGCACGTCGCTGACGGGCAAATCGTCGCGTGCGTCGCATGTGCGCGAGGAAGTTGCTTCGATCTCGGGCGAAGTCGAACGCCTCCGCTCGTTCATGCAGCAATCCGAAACGAATCTCGGCGATCTGGTGCAGCGCAGCAGCAACGCGCAGACGCAGATCGCGCAGTTGGAGAGCGAAGGAGCGGAGCAGCAGGCGCTCCTCGATGAGCGCGCGCAAGCGTTGGAAGTGGCGCGCGGCGAGCGAAATCAGTTGCGCGAAATCGCCGAGCAGGCGTAGCGCGATCGCCAGGAACGCGCGGATGAAGTCCGTCGCCACGAGAAGGCGCTGACCGATGCACGCGAGACGCTGATGCGGACGATCGCGCGCATTTCGGAAGCGCGCAATCAGGTCCATCAGATCGAAGTCGCCGTCGAAAAGTGCGAGTTCTACCTCGGCAAGTTGGGCGAGTCGGCGCGCAAGGCAACGGAGAGCCGCGATGGCGCGCGTTCGCTGAGCGCGGAGTGGGATCAACGCGTTCGCGAAGCCGAGGAGTTGCTCGAAACGACTAGGCAGCTCGCACGCGAAGCGGTCGCACTCAACGACGAACTGACGACGCGCCGCAACGAGCGGCGCGATTCGATGGCGGGCGCGCGCGATCGCGTGTCGCAGATGACGTACAAAATCGATTCGTTGCGGACGTTGCTCATTTCGCTGGAATCGCAGGAAGAAGACGTCCGCCGCGCGATTCTCGAGCTGATCCCGAACGCGACGCCTGCCGCCGAGGCTGTGCGGGCGACGGAAGGATTCGAGGCGGCGCTCGATACGCTGCTGCGCGATGTCTCGAAGGCGGTCGTCGTCGACAGCGCGCGCGTCGCCACCGACGCGATCGCTCGTTTGCGCGAGCGTGGAGCGGGGCGCGGCGCGTTCATCACGCTCGACTACGAAGCGGCCGGCGAGGGCGGCCGGCGCGGCGACGCGAAGTACGCGGTCGTCGGCGAAGGTCCGGTCGCGGACGCTGTTCGACGCGCGATGCCCGAGGCGTACATCGTCGGCACGCTGGGCGAGGCGCTCGATCGGTCGAAGGAACGGCCAAGTGCGACCTTCGTCACGCTCGAAGGCGACATCGTTCGCGGTCCGCTCGTGATCGGTGGCAAGTCGGAGAATGCGACACCCGGCGTCTTCTCGCTCAAGCGCCAACTTTCCGATCTCGAAGCGCTTCTCGGCACAGAGGAGACGCGCGCCAGCGGTATCGCGGCGGAGCTGCAAACGATCGAAGAGGATCTTCGTGCCGCGGACGACGCGCGCATCCTCGCCGAGGAGCGGGCGCGGGCGGCGGAGCAGGAGTTGCGCGAGCGGCGCAGCAATCGCGAGCGCGCCAATCAGGAGCTCGATCGTTTCGAGCGCGATCTCGCCGTGGCGTCGGAAGAGCAGACGCTGTATGCCGAGGAGAAGGAACAGCTCATCGCGCGGAAGAACGCCGCCATTGCGGACTTGCAGCAGCTCGAAGCGCAGGAGAGCGGCTGTCAGGCGCAGATCCGGGAGCATGAAGAACAACTGACCAATCTTCGCTCGACATTCGAGGCGGTCACCGAGGCGGCATCGAAGGCGCGGGTGGATGTTGAAGCATCCGCGGGCAACGTGAACGCAATCCAGCGCGAGCACGAGAACCTCTCGCGCATCGTGATCTCCCTCGGATCGCGCGCGACGCAGCTTCAGCAGGAGATCGAGTCGCTGGCGCGTAAGCGCGAGGAGACGGAAGCGGCTGTGGAGCGTTCGCGCGCACAGCTCGACGAGTCATTGAAAAAGCTGCACGAGCTGAGCGAAGTACGCGTCGGTCTTGAAGCCGAAGTAGCCGATCTGCAGGTGCGCGTGGAAGAGTTGGAAGCGCGCGCCGTGGCATCGCGCGAGCTGTGGAACACGGCCAAGGATTCGCTGTTCGAATCGGAGCGGCGCCGCGATCGCGCGAAGTCGGCATTCGATCTGCTGCGCGAACAGATCGCACTGGATTTACACGCGGGTATCGATGCGCTCGCGGACGTCGAGGCTCCTGCCGACGATGATGCTCGCGCAGCGCTGGAGGCTGAGGTCGCGAAACTGTCGGACGGGATTGAAAAGATCGGGCCCGTCAATGTGCTTGCGATCGATGAGCACACGGAGCTGGAGCAACGCGAGTCGTTCCTGCGCACACAGCGCGACGATCTCGTTCAGGCGATCGAGTCGCTGCGCGGCACGATCCGCAAGATCAACCTGACCTCGCGCGAGCTGTTCCGCGACGCGTTCAACGCGATCAATGAGTACTTCACCGAAATCTTTACGTCGCTCTTCGGCGGCGGCACGGCGCGCATGCAATTGCTCGACGAGGAAGACGTTCTCGAAAGCGGCATCGAGCTGGTGGCGCAGCCGCCGGGCAAGAAGAATCAGTCGATCGCGCTACTCTCCGGCGGGGAGCGGGCGTTGACCGCGCTGGCGCTGCTCTTCGCGATCTTCCGCTACAAGCCATCCCCGTTCTGCATTCTCGACGAGGTCGACGCCCCGCTCGACGAAATCAACAACGAGCGATTCGTCCGCCTCGTCCGCGACATGTCCCGCGATACGCAGTTCATCGTCATCACGCACAGCCGCCGCACGATGGAAGCCGCGGATGTGCTCTACGGCGTGACGATGGAGGAAGCAGGATGCTCGCGATTGGTGTCGGTGAATTTCGCGGAGGTTGAGGCGTAATTTCCGTCCACCGGGCGCTCTCCTATCGGCGAACATTGCCGGATCGCTCTCGGCCGCCGCGCCTCCACGTCGTTCAGCGCGAGACTGAATTATCCGCAGATAGACGCAGATTTACGCAGATTAAAGACAGAGCAGTACGCGAAGATGAAGAATCGATTGCGGTCTCAATCCGCGTCTCGTCAGGAGTTTGCGGTGCATGCGGATTCAGTACGAGGCGCCGGTATTCGAGGCTGCTGCGCTTCCACAACGTGCAGCGCGACACTGAATTATCCGCAGATAGACGCAGATTTACGCAGATTAAAGACAGAGCAGTACGCAAAGATGGAGAATCGATTGCGGTCTTAATCTGCGTAAATCTGTGTAATCTGCGGATTCGTCCTCTCCGTTGAGCGACGCTCGTCAGGCGAGACTTATGGCAGATAGAAAATCTTCATCTGCGGACCAGCGTCTCGTCAGGGGTTTGTGCGGATGCTGGCAGATTCAGTACGAGGCGGCGGTATTCGAGGCTGGGGCTACCGAAGTTCAGGAGCATTGCCCTCTGCATGCCGGACGCTTTGAGGTAGTTGATCACTTGTGCTTCTTCGATGCCAGAGAGCCGATGGAGCGCTTTGACTTCAACGATGACGGATCCGGAGCATACAAAGTCCGCCCGGTAGGCATGTTGAGCAGGACCGCACGATAAAAGATGGGCAGAGCGACCTCCCGTCCGTGCGGAACGCCCCGCGCCGCAAACTCTCTCTGCAGCGCCTCCTGATACACAGCCTCCAGAAACCCGTGCCCCAACTCAGCGTGCACCGCCATCGCGGCGCCGATGACTGCATACGTCTCAGGGTCTCGTTTGTCCAACTCCGCGCGAATCATTCGTCGACTCCATCGTACCTCGGCCCAGGAATTCAATCCGCAGGTGATTACGGGGGTTGAGCGGGGGGGATACTTCCTGCTCAACTTTGCGGAAGTGGAGCTTAAGCGGGCGGATCGATCCACAACGCGGCGAGCTCGATCTCTACGGCTTCGAACGGCTCAGCGCGAACGAGGTCATCGCCGCCGTAGTTCCCGGCAATGAGCCAGCGATGGTTTTCGAGACGCAGGATTTCTAATGTCTGACCAAGAGGATCGATCAGCCAGACGTGCTGAACGCCAATGTCTGCGTACATCGGCAGTTTTTTTACGCGGTCAAGGCGCGCCGTGCTGCGTGACTGAACTTCGCAAACCCAATCGGGAGCGATATCGATCGTTGGGGTTGTGGGGAGCACCGGCAGACGCTCACGGCGCCAGCCGGCCACGTCGGGAACGAAACCATGTCCTTCGACGTGCACCTCTGTTTCGACGAGTACCCACCATCCGCCCGGTCCCCCGCTTCCACGTTGGAAGCGGGTATTTAAATCGCCTCCAAG
>DATART010000459.1:0-4133 GCA_036264035.1 Thermoanaerobaculia bacterium
TTCTACGCCGCGGCCTATCAGCGCCGCCGGCACGTCTTCACGCTCATCGACGGCGGTCCGGAGTCGTCGATTCAAAAGTCGACCGACGGCGGCAAGACGTGGACGAAGTTGAAGGACGGGCTGCCGAAAGAGGACATGGGACGCATCGGACTGGCCATTGGGTCGAACAGTGCCCCGCACAATCCGAAAGTCATCTACGCGGTGATCGAGTCGACGCGCAAGGCGGGCGGCTTCTTCGTGTCTAAGGACGGCGGATCGTCGTTCAAGAAGGTCAACGACTTCAACGCGCAAGGGCAGTACTACGGCGAGATCTTCGTCGATCCGAATGATGACGACCGCATCTACGGCGTGGACGTCTGGATGCGCGTCTCCGACGACGGCGGCAAGACGTGGCGCAAGCTCGATGAGAAGTGGAAGCATCCCGACAATCACGTGGTCTGGATCGATCCGGCCAGCAGCGATCATCTGCTCATCGGCTGCGACGGCGGTCTCTACGAAACGTTCGACCGCGCGGAAACGTGGAACTTCAAAGCGAATCTGCCGGTCACGCAGTTCTACCGCGTGAGCGCCGACGACGCCCTCCCCTTCTACAGCGTCTATGGCGGCACGCAGGACAACTTCTCCCTCGGCGGTCCCGCGCGCACGACCGACGCGAAAGGCATCGCCAATGCCGACTGGTATGTGACACAGGGCGGCGACGGCTTCCGCTCCGTTCCCGATCCGAAGAACTCGGACATCATCTACGCCGAGTCGCAGAACGGCGGCCTGGTGCGATTCGACAAACGGACCGGCGAGGGGCTCGACATCGAGCCGCAGCCGGCCGGCAACATGGATCCGCTGCGCAAGAACTGGGACTCGCCGATCATCGTCAGTCCGCACGACAGCAACCGCATCTACTTCGCGGCGCAGTACGTGCTGCGCAGCGACGACCGCGGCAACACGTGGAAGGCAATCAGTCCCGATCTCACGCGCCACATCGATCGCAATACGCTGCCGGTCATGGGGCGCGTGTGGGGCGTCGACGCGGTTGCGAAAGGCGCATCGACGTCGTGGTACGGCAACATCGTGTCGCTGGCGGAGTCGCCGCTGCAGGAAGGCCTGATCTACGCCGGTACCGACGACGGCCTCGTTCAGGTCACCGAGGACGGCGGCGCGCATTGGCGCAAGATCGATCACATCGCCGGCGTGCCGGACATGACGTACGTGTCGCGCCTCGAAGCATCGCAGCACGATGCGAACGTCGTCTACGCAGCATTCGACAATCACAAGACCGGCGATTTCAAACCGTATGTGCTGAAGAGCAGCGATCGCGGAAAAACATGGACGTCGATCGCCGGCGATCTGCCGTCGCGCGGCAGCAGCTACGCGCTCGTGGAAGACCGCGTCGATCCCAACCTCCTGTACGTCGGCACGGAGTACGGACTGTACGTTTCGCAGAACGGAGGCACGTCCTGGATTCCGCTGAAGGGCGGCTTTCCGACCGTGGCCGTGCGCGATCTGTGGTTTCAGAAGCGGCACGACGACCTCGTGCTCGCCACGTTCGGCCGCGGATTTTGGGTGCTCGACGACGTCAGTCCGCTGCGGACGATGTCGCCCACGGTTTCAGCCAATGAAGCGACGCTCTTTCCGACGCGCGATGCGGAGTTGTACGTCGAGCGCGCGCAACTCGGATTGCCGGGCAAGTCGTTCCAGGGGGCGTCGTACTTCACCGCGCCCAATCCTCCATTCGGCGCGATCTTCACCTACTACCTGAAGGACGAATTGAAGAGCCGGCGCAAGCAACGCCAGGCCGCCGAGGCGAAGATCGACACGGACAAGAGCAACGAGCCGGGGCACGCGCAGCCGCCGTATCCGACGCTCGACCAGTTGCGCGCCGAGGAACGTGAGATCGAGCCGGCGGTGGTGATGATCGTGAGCGACGAGGAAGGAAACGTCATCCGCCGCGTCACCGCGCCGAGCAAAGCGGGCTTCCATCGCGTGGCGTGGGATCTGCGCTATCCGCCGCCGTCGCCGATCGAATTGAAGGAGCCGGAGCCGGACGTCTTCCAGCCGCCGCCGGGCGGACCGCTGGTCGCACCGGGCAAGTACACGGTGCGCATGGCCAAGCGCGTCGACGGCGTGGAAACCGTCATCGGGACGCAAACGTTCAACGTCGTCCCGCTTTATCTTTCGATCATGCAGGAGAGCGACCGCGCCGCGGTGCTCGATTTCCAGAAGAAAGCCGCGAGCGTGCAGCGGACGCTGATGGGCGCCGGCCGCGCCACGCAGGAAGCGCTGACGCGTATCCAGTACATCCGCCGCGCGCTCGACGAAATCGCCGGACCCGATCCGAAACTGGTGGCCGAGGTGAATCGGATCGATACGGCGTTGCGCGACATCAACGATCAGCTCAACGGCGATCCGATCCTGCGTCGCGCGAACGAGCCGGCACTTCCGTCGCTGCTCGATCGCGTGAACACCGCGGTCAACGGGCTCACGACCACCGCACCGCCGACGGCGACGCATCGCGAGGCGCTTGCCGTCGCGCAGCAGCAAGCCGGTCCGCTGCTCGAACGTCTGCGCAAGCTGATCGAAGTCGATCTGGCGGCCGTCGAGAAGCAGATGAACGAGCGCGGCGCACCATGGACGCCGGGGAGGATTCCGCAGTTGCCACGGTAGGCAAGGTCGCGGAAGCCGCTGGAGGCGGCTCGTACGGTAGCCGGTGGTCCGAGCGAAGCGAGCGACCACCGGTTGAAGATCGCGGAGTATTTTCCGACCGCGGCAGCGGTCGCGGAGGAATTCACGCCGCTTGGCACTTGATCCGCGACCCCGCCGGGGTCGGTAGCTCATACGCGCTTATTTTCCGGTGGTCGCCCGCTTCGCTCGGACCGCCGGCTACCGTACGAAACGCCGCCGGCGTTACGGCATATCTGCACGCGCACCGAGGCGCTTCTTGATCAGCAGCGGAATCGCGATCAGCGCGAGGAGTAGGACGCAGACGATGGCAAGGCGTTTCAGAGCATCGCCTTGCGTCATCGTTCCGTTCACTAGCGAATCGGCGCAGTAGGTGAAGACGATGTGCGAGGGGACGATGCCGATGAGCGTGGCCCAGAAGTAGTCGCGGAAGCGCATGCGGGCGATGCCGGCGGCGTAGTTCCAGACGGCGAACGGCGGACCGGGAATCAGCCGGACGATGAGCATCGACGTGAATCCGGCCGCCTCGACCTGTTTGCGGACGGCGCGGCCGGGAGCGCCAAACTTGTCCAGCAATCCTTCGCCGAGGAAGCCGCCGACGTAGTAGGAAGCGATCGCGCCGAGCATGCCGCCGGTGATGGCGTACACGGCGCCGAGTTTCCAGCCCCAGATCACGCCGGCGGCGATGACGAAGACGCTGGCGGGGATGGCGAAGACGCAGCCGGCGGCGTAGAGCGCGATGAGCACGATCGGTCCGTACCAGAGTCCGCGCAGCCAGGCGATGAGGTCGCGCAGATGTTCTTTGGTCAGGTAGGTGCGCGCCGGCGAGAAATAGAGAGCGGCGACGCCGGTGACGAGAAGCGCGAGGACGGCGAGCTTGATCGCGCTGCGGCGATTCATCGAGGCGCTACCGCCACGACGGAGCTTGAGTACGTCCTGGCTGCCAGACCGTTGACCCTGAGCACCGTATCGAGCGCGACATCGCACGGTACGTTGTGAAAGAGGAACGTGCCGCTGCCGGTGACGCCGGGGTCGATGACGAGATTGTGTATCCCGCACTGCTTCTGGATCGATTTCAGGACGACGTGCACGTCTGCGTCTTTGACGTCGAGCGTGACGCCGCGCGGTTTAGGCGCGGCGGAGCAGAGGAACATCATGGCGATGAGAAAGACCAGCTTCACGCGTCGCCACAACGAGAGCGGGCTCGTGAGGCATTCCTGGCCCGTTAGAATGCGAACACGAGAGAGATCGGAGGCAGCGATGGCAACCAATATGTACATCAAGTTCGAGAACCCCAGCATCGCCGGATCGAGCGATGCACCCGGCCACGCAGGCGAAATCGAAATCCTTTCCTGGAGTCACGGATTCGCGCAGCCAACCAGCCCGACGCGGTCGAGCGCCGGGAGCGGAACGGTCGAGCAAGCCTCCCATCCGCACCTGAGCTTTACGAAGTACCTCGA
>DATART010000478.1:0-3992 GCA_036264035.1 Thermoanaerobaculia bacterium
CCACGCTCTCCGCCGCGCCGCAATCTCCGAGCGATTTTCTGAAGATGAACGTCGGCGCCGATCGGACGCTCGCCGACTACCGCCAGATCGCGAGCTACTTCCGCGCGCTGGCGGCGGCGTCGCCGCGCGTCCGTGTCGAGACGCTCGGAAAAACGACGCTCGGCGAGGACGAGATCATGGCGATCATCTCGTCCGAGGAGAACATGCGGAACCTCGAGAAGATACGGGGAACCGCGGCGAGACTCTCCGATCCGCGAGGGTTGGCCGAGGATCAGGCGAACGCGCTCATTCGCGACGGCAAGGCGATCGTCGTCGTCTCCTGCAACATCCACTCGACCGAGATCGCGTCGAGCCAGATGGCCATGGAGTGGGCGTACGCCCTCGCGACCGCGGACGACGCCGAGACGAAGCGGCGCCTCTCGAATGTGGTGCTGCTTCTCGTCCCATCGCTCAATCCCGACGGCCAGATCATGGTCACCGACTGGTATCGCAAATACCTCGGGACGCGCTACGAGGGTGGCCGCCTCCCGTCGCTGTACCACCACTACGTCGGCCACGACAACAACCGCGACTGGTTCATGCTCACCCAGCTCGAGACGAAGGAGCTGAGCCACGCCCTGTACCACGAGTGGCATCCGCAGCTCTTCGTCGACGAGCACCAGATGGGCATGGACGGCCCGCGCATGTTCATCCCGCCGTTCGCCGACCCCGTCGACCCAGACGTCCATCCGCTGATCTGGCGCGAGGCGAATCTCGTCGGCACGAACATGGCCTTCCGCCTGGAGCAGGCCGACAAGTCGGGGCTGATCTACGGCTACTCGTTCGACGCCTACTGGCTCGGCGGCACGCGCAACACCGGCTGGTGGAAGAACATTACCGGCCTGCTTCTCGAAACCGCCTCGGCGCGCATCGCCTCGCCGATCGTGATCGATCCGAGTGAATTGCATGGCGGACAGAAAGGCCTCATCGACTACAAGGCGACGATCAATCATCCGCATCCGTGGACCGGCGGCACGTGGCGGATGCGCGACATCATGGACTACGAGCGCATCGCCTCGGACGCGCTCCTCGAAACCGCCGCCGATCGGCGCGAAGATCTGCTGCGCGACGTCGCCGCTCGCGCGAAGGCCGCGGTGGCCTTCGGCGCCGGCAAGGCGTACCGGATCCCGCGCGATCAGCACGACTGGCCATCCGCACAGTTCCTGGCCGCGCTTCTGCTCGAACACGGTGTCGAGATCCAGCAGGCCGACAACGGCGACTACTGGATTCCGATGGCGCAGCCGTACTCGCGCTTCCTCGTTGAAATGCTCGAGCCGCAGCGGTATCCCGAGGTTCGATTGCAGGCGGGGAAAGACATCCTTCGGCCGTACGACGTCGCGACATGGACGCTGCCGCTGGCGATGGGCGTTACCGTCGAGAAAGCACAGACAGGAGTGTCTGTGCCACACAAGCCGGTCACGCAGATCACGCCGGCGACGAAGGCAGTCTTGACGAAACACGCAAACCAACCGAAGCCGCGCATCGCGATTTACAACCCGTGGGGAGGCGCGCTCGACGAGGGTTGGACGCGCTGGCTGCTCGACCAGTACGGTTTCGCGCCGAAGTCGCTCCATCCGCAGGAGGTCAAAGCCGGTCTGCAGAACTTCGACGTCTTCATCCTCCCCGACATCGAGAAAGACGAAATCGCCAACGGTCGCCGCGCGGGGGGCGAAGGATCGATGAAGTACGTCGACGAGTTACCACCCGACCACCGCGGCGCGCTCGACAAAGAAGGCGTTGCGGCGCTGAAGACGTTCGTCGAAAACGGCGGGACGCTGCTGGCCTTCAACGCCGGCTGCGACTACGTCATCGACAACTTCAACATCCCGGTCCGCAACGCGCTCGCGAAATCGGCCGACTTCTCCGTCCCCGGCTCACTCGTGCGCGTGCACGTCCGCAACGACCATCCGGTCACCGCGGGCATGCCGGAGGAGACGGCGATCTTCATCGATCACCCGATCGCGTTCGAAACGACCCTTCCCGGCAACGAGATGCAGCGCTGGGTCCTGGCGACATATCCCGACGACCCGCGCGACATCCTCCTCTCCGGGTGGATCGCCGGCGAAGAGAAGCTGACCCGCAAAGCCGCCGCGGTCGCGATGACCTACGGCAAAGGCCGCATCGTCCTCCTCGGATTTCGCCCGCAACACCGCGGCCAGACCCACGCCACCTTCCCGATGATTTTCAACGCGCTGTATTGGGGTCGGGAGTAGAGCCGAAGAGCTTCACGTAAAGCGCGCGATCCACGAAGAGCGCGATCTGCTGGTGTGTCTCCCATCCGCCGTTCCCGCTGCGCGTCGATTGCGGACTCCAGACGAGATGGAGATTGGCACCGCTGGCCGGGAGATGCCAGAAGGCCTCGAAGGCGGGATTGAGTAGGTTGATGCCGTGCGCCCCGCGGCCTGAAATACTTCCGGCGGTCAACGTCGCGCGCACCAGCAGCGGCCCGACCGCCCAGGCGGGGAAGCGGCTCATATACGCAAACTCGGACTGCGAGCGATCGGCAGTCGTGCCGCTCTGCGTGGTACGCGCATAGAAAACTTCGCCCCATACGTCGTGCGGACCGAGGCGAAAGTAAGTGTCAGCATCGACTCCGAACGATTGCTCGTGTCCCGAGCGGTGCTCGGTCACCTCCAGAGCAGGAAACGATCGAACGACCGTATTGAACGACCGCCTGTTTCCCGTCAGACGCGCGCGCAACATGACGGGCGGTTCCGTACCACGGCCGGGAACGCTGTAATACAACCCAAACTGTAGTGTCTCTTTCGCAGTCTGTGGCGGAGCGAGAGGAGTGGCGGTGGCGGACGGCGGCGTCGGGAAAAAAATCCGTTGCTGGCAGCCGCATGTCATCAACTCTACTTTGTCGTCATTGTTAGAAATCTTGCTGTGTTTGTAGTCGAGCTGGATCTGATGCCAATAGAAGCTGTTGGTCAGCAGCAGGAACCCGCCGTCGTTGCGAAGCGGACGATAATCGTCGGTCAGGTCCGTGCCTGCACCCGCGACCAGCCGGGAAATGAAGATCGCACCGCCTTGCTGGCGCGGATCGACAAAATCATCCGGATCGAAAATCGGACGCTGCTGCGCCCTGGCGGCCGCAGCGACGACGAAAAAGAATGAGACGATCGAGAATATGCGGCGCATCAGTTGGCCTGCTTTACCGTCACACGTTTCAGGCCGATCTGTTTGAGACGTGCCCGTTCTGCGTCGTCGGCGGCCGGGGACAAAAGCGGCGGTGCGCCGGCCTCCCCTTTGGCCCGTTGCTCGCGGCCGGCGGCGAGGATCTGTGCGGCGCTCAGGACGCTCTCAGGCCGAGAGAGATATTTCGTAACGGAAGCGTCGTTGAATATGAGCAGCGGCACCTTGCGTTTCGCATCGCGTTCACCGAATTCGACGCGAACCGTCTCCACCGCCGGAGATGGCGTACGGAGAACGCCCGCATACCAGACGCTGAGAATCTTCACAGGCTGGATGTAATCGCTGTAAGACTCCTCACAGGGCAAACTCTTCGGATCGTGGGGGTCCTTCGCGACGGCGCGGGTATACGCAAGAGGCATTTCCTCAGTCGTGCTGATCTCGATGTCGCGTGTACGCGGGCCACAGCAGGAGAAGACCAGCGTCGCGGCCGCCTCGCCGCTTATTCGCTGCACTTCGGCCTTGCGGCAGCCGGTGCGCGCAATGCCCAGGCGCAGGCTGAAACGGGAAAGTTCGGCATCAAATGTTCCTCCGGGTCTTGTTGCGGTGAAATGGCATTTCTCGGCTGGATCCTTTCTCGCCGGAAACACTTCACGTTCTCTCCCGTCCATGACCACCCATACGTCCGAGACGTCGCCGCAACGGGCACCGGTGAGGTGGATATCGAGGTTGGCAGTAACAAATGCTCGTTGCGCCGGCGCCTCAACCGCGCAACTGATGACGAAAAGAGCGGCGACGATATGTCTCAAAATCAGCATGAA
>DATART010000490.1:0-5362 GCA_036264035.1 Thermoanaerobaculia bacterium
CGCCATCTGCACGCCGAAGTTGTCCTGCGCGGCCGGACGCGTGAGGTCGGAATGATGTCCGCAACCGATCGACAGGGCCAGCGTGGCGATCACAACCGAGAGGCGAAGCATCCCTTTCATCGTCGATCTCCCTTCGTGGACTTTACCGGACAGTCCGCTCAGATTACCATTGTCGCAGCGACGTCCCACACACGCATCGCTCCCTCCGGCGGCACCAATACGCATATGCCCGAAGTCCCGCTCCGCGATCGTCTGATCGCGTATGCCCTGCTACCGCTCCCGCCGTCCCGCATCCGGCTTCTCATCCAAACGTTCGACCCTCTCTCGAAGATGTGCAGCGCATCCCCGTCCATGTTGCGGCAATTGCTAAGTATTGACGGAGCCGATGCCGGCGCTCCGTGGCGGAACGATGAACTTCGCAAACAGATCGACGCCGTGCGGAGCTCCACCGTCACGCTCGCGGATGACGACTACCCGCCGCTGCTGCGCCAGTTGGTCGATCCGCCGCTGGCACTTTTCTATCGCGGCAATCTGGCGCTGGCGAGCAAGCAGTCGATCGCGATGGTCGGCTCGCGCAAGGCTTCGCCATACGCGATCAGCGCTGCGGCTCATCTCGCGCGCGACCTGGTCTCCGTCGGACTCAGCGTCGTCTCCGGTCTCGCCCTCGGCGTCGACGCCGCGGCGCATCGCGCGACACTCGACGCCTCCGGCAACACGATCGCCATCCTCGGCACCGGCATCGACCTCGTCTACCCACCGAAGAATCGCCGGCTTTTCAGCGACATCGAGAAGGGCGGCTTGATCCTCACCGAGTTTCCGCCCGGCACGCCGCCGTTCCGCTACAACTTCCCCGTCCGTAACCGCATCATCAGCGGCATCTCGCTCGGGACGGTGATCGTGGAGGCAACCGGCCGTAGCGGATCGCTGACCACCGCCCGCACCGCGGCGGAGCAGAACCGCGAGGTCTACGCGGTCCCCGGCTCGATCTTCTCTCCCGGCTCCGAGGGGACGCACCGGCTCATTCAGTACGGAGTGAAACTCGTTCACGACGCGAACGACATCCTCGACGAGCTGAAATCGAAGTTGCACGTCGCGCCCGCACCGCCCGAGCAGCCACCGTCGCCATTGCGCGAAGTACTGACGGCGTTTCGACGCGACGAAGGGATCCACATCGACACAGTCGCGGAGTCGCTCGGCCGCTCGGTCGCCGGCCTGTCGGAGCCACTGCTGCAACTCGAATTGGATGGTTGGTTGAAGGCGCTGCCGGGAGGGAGGTACGTGCGGATGCGATAGATGGTGGCCGCCTCCGCGGCCACGACTTCGTTCGCCGTCGTTTCCCCGCGCAAAGCGCGGGGCTGGATTGTCGAGCGCGCCTCCGCGCGCGAACCGTAATTCAGATCGCCCTCGGCGGATTTGACTGCCACTCTTCGTCGAGTACCTGCGGCCATTTCCACCTCGCCTCGGCAATCTCTTCGTCGATGACGTCTTGCTCCGGCGCGTCGTCGAGCTGCGGCACCGACCAGTTGGCAAGCCACATCGGCGAAACGTACGGAAGGACATCGATCGTTTCGATGCGATACGGCAGTCCGCGGGCGGCGAAGCGTTCGTTCAGATGATCGATGACGTCGCGCGCGGTGGGGATGCCGGGATCAGTCATCGATCTCGTGCTCTTTCATCTTCGCGGCGAGGGTGCGGGTGGAAACGCCGAGCGACTCGGCGGCGTCGGCGCGCGTACCGGTTCGCAGCGCGTCCGCAATCTTCAGCCGCTCGACGACTCGCGTGGCCCGCTCGGCGGCCTCGGAGAGCGTGCCGGAAAGGTCGAGCGCGTCGCGAAGTGTGTCGGTCGAGACGTCGCCGAGGTGCAGGTCGGAGCGTTCGATCGTGGCGTGGTCGCAGAGGATGGCGGCGCGCTCGATGCAATTCTCCAGCTCGCGGATGTTGCCGGGCCAGTCGTACGCGCGCAATGCCTCCCGCGCATCGGACGAAATCCGCAGCGACGGCTTCTTCAACTCGCGCGCGAACTTCTGCACGAAAAAGTCGCTGAGCGCGTCGATGTCTTCGCGCCGCGCTCGCAACGGCGGCACGGTGACGGGAAACACGTTGATGCGAAAGAAGAGATCCTCGCGGAAGCGGCCTTCCTTCACCTCGTCGGCGAGCGCGCGATTGGTCGCACAGATGATGCGGACGTCGACGTCGAGCGTGGACGTGCCGCCGATCCGGTCGAAGCGCCGCTCCTGAATCACCCGGAGGATTTTCGACTGGACGCTGAGTCCGAGGTCGCCGATCTCGTCGAGGAAAATGGTGCTGCTGTCGGCCAGCTCGAATTTCCCAAGCTGCCGTCCGGTCGCGCCGGTGAAGGAGCCTCTCTCATGTCCGAACAGCTCGTTCTCGATGAGCGTCTCCGGAATCGCGGCGCAATTGATCGCGACGAACGGCCGGTCGCGGCGCGGCGAGAGTTGATGGATGGCGCGCGCGAACAGCTCCTTGCCGGTACCGGACTCTCCTTGCAGCAGCACGGTCGAGTCGGTTGGCGCGACGCGCTGGATCGCGTTCGAGACTTCGACGATCCGCGGCGACTCTCCGACGATCGCAGGAAGGCGATAGCGCTGCCGGAACTCCTCCTTCAACAGGATGTTCTCGTATCGCAGCTCGCGAATTTCACGGCAGCGCCGCAACAGCAGGAGCAGATGATCGACGTCGACCGGCTTCTGCACGAAGTCATACGCGCCGAGCTTCATCGCCTCGACCGCGTTCTCGATCGTTCCGAACGCCGTCATGACGATGACCGGACAATCGGGATCGCTTTCCTTGACCTGCCGCAGCACCGCGATGCCGTCCGCGCCAGGCATGCGCAGATCGGTCAGCACGGCGAAGTAGCGCTGGCCGGATGCGATCTTCATCATCGCTTCCCGTCCGTCGCGCGCGACGTCCGCCTCCAGCCCCTCCGCCTCGACTGTCTCGCGCAACATGTGCGCGAGCGAGTCTTTGTCTTCAACGATGAGCAGGCGCTTCATGGGTGGCTATCGGATGCTGAGAAAATCAGGAGACGCGATCAGGTTGCGGCGGAGGAACGGCTCAGGACCTTCAGATTTTGCATGCGCCAGTGTCCGCGGCATGTCCTGCAATCCGGGATCGAGAAACAGAGGCTCGTCACTCGATCCGATCGAAGCGGCCCACGGCGGCGGTAACGCGCCCGCTCTTGATGCGAAAAGCTCCGCCAGAGCGGCGGCGACGCTCATCTCACGCTCGTCGAGTCCGAACGGTCTCCCCACCAACTCCCATCGCACGGCGGATCGTTGCGCATCGGCAACCCATTGACGAGCCGCCAACAGGTCGCCGGAAAGGAGGGCTCGCACGATGTCACGCAGGTCCATGAAGCAATACTGCATCAACCGTCGCAAATATCGAAACGTTCATGCGCCGCAAGTCCGCGTGAGGCTTTCACCACAAAGGCACGAAGGACACAAAGAGGCTCCTTCGTGTCCTTTGTGTCTTTGTGGTTCAACTCATCCGAACCTCACAACCCGAACCATTCCCGTACCCGCGAGACGATCGTCCGTTCCTCTTCCTCCGGTTCGCCGCTGCGGATCGAGTCGAGGTGGCCTTTGCGCTGGACGACTTTCGCGGTCATTGCCTCGACGAGGTTGGGATGGCCGGTCAGGATCGGCTGGAGGGCGTCTTTGCCGATTTCGAGCGCGGTCACGTCCGTCAGCGCGACGACGTCCGCGGTGCGGGTCTCGCCGGTGAGGAGGGCCATCTCGCCGAAGACTGTGCCCGCGCCGAGTTGGGCGACCTCATGCCACCCCTCGTGCGACTCGTCGGGAAGACGCACCGAGGCCGTGCCGGAGTGGACGACGAACATCGAGTCGCCGGCGGCGGCGTGGCGGAGGATCGTCTCTCCCTTCGAATAAAAGTGCACGCGCGTCCCCGCCGCAATCGTCTGGCGCGAATCTTCGGAAAGCGGCGAGAGGATATCCACCTCCCGGAGCCGCTCCAGCACCTCCTCGGGCGCAACCTCGTGGCGCGATTCCGGCGGCGTGTACGTCTGGAATGCGCGCACGGGCGTGGCGAAACTGATCTTGTTGCGGTGCAGCGCGTACCACACGGCCTTGCGGACGTCGGCGTCGATGCGGTCGCGCTTCGCGTAGTCGCGCGTGTGGTACTTGATCTCGTAGACCACGGACGAATCTTCAAACGCGCCGATGCGGGTGAAACAAGGCAGCTCGCGCGCGACCCCGTCCACGTGCGCCGCGGCCTGGCTGACGATCTCGATCACCGTGGACGGCGCCACGTTGTAGTCGATGCCGAGTTGCAGGACGCGCGCGTTGAGATTGCCATGCGGAAAAACTTCCAGCCGCTCGCGGGCGATGACGGAGTTCGGGAGAACGATCACCTGATTGTTGAAGCCTCGGATTCGCGTGGCGCGCCACGTCACGCTCTCGACGACGCCGACATAGTCGCCGGAGTGCAGCACGTCGCCGACGTCGAACGCGCCTTCCATGTGCAGCGCGATGCCGCTGAAGAGATTCCCGAGCGTCTCCTGAAGCGCGAGGCCGATGACCGCGGCCAGGACGGCGCCACCCGTCAGCGCGGGCGTGACATCGACCTTGAGAATGGCCTTGAACGCACTGGCAAAGAGCACTCCGTAAAGAACGAGGGCAACGATCTGCCGCAATAGCTGGGGCGCAACGACGTTGCGTCTCCGCGAGATCACGACGTCGAAGATGAATGCATCGAGCACCCGGACCACGAAGATGATCATCGCGATCCATCCGAGGAAATGCAGGGCATGGGTGACGGGCTCGCGGACGTCACCGTAAGCGGCGAAGTTCAGCGGCTTCTTGGGGAAGTAGCCGAGCGCGAAGAATGCTCCGAAGAAAATCGCGCTGAAGATCAGCGGGATGAAGTACGACAGGACCGCCCTGCGCCGCGCAGCCACCTATTCGGCCTGCCTCTCACGCCGCTCCTGGGCGAAATGCAGAATGTCTTTGATGCCGATCAGGAGGTGGACCACGCCGAAGCCCGAAACGAAGCCGCGTACGAACGGATTACCGGCCAGCAGAAGCAGATCGGGCGAGGCCTGGAGGATCGGATTCATGCTCCAGACGCGCGTCCACGGCACGACGATGAAAAAGAGACCCGCCTCGAGGCAGTAGAGAGCAAAGAAGAGCGGCACCGTCATTCGGGCCGGGATTGTATCCGGTGGGTGTGGGGAGTAGGGGGTGGGGCGTGGGAGAACGGGATGGAGGGTCGGGGATCGGTTGTCGGTGTTCGGTTGTCGGTTGTCGGTTGTCGGGAGTGAGTCTACGATTGAGGTCGGGGATACAACGATTGACGTTGACACCCGCTCCGACCCCCACCC
>DATART010000198.1:0-10974 GCA_036264035.1 Thermoanaerobaculia bacterium
GAGATCGATCTTCAGATCCTTCTGATACAGACCGTGATCGCGATCGAGAGCCGATACATGCAGCGTGACCGGCTCGCCGCGTTTGAGCGTGATCTGGCTCGGCGTGAACTCGAATCGCTTCGCGGTGATCGAAATCTCGCGCGGCGGCGTGTCCTGCGCCGCGCTGAGGCTTGCTGCGAGGATGGCAAGAGCGATGATGGCGAAGCGTCTCATAGAAGTACTCCTGGTTTCGAGATTTGCTGGACGCCATCCGTTCCGCCGAATTCGCGGAGGGTCAGCTCGACGTCGTTCACTGAAAGATGTCCGCTGGTTGCAGCCACACGCTGCAGGCCGAGGTTCTGGAACGGCTTCTCCTTGTCGAAGGGAAGCGGCTTCTTGTCGCCGGACGTCGCGGGATCGGGGAACGCGAAGATCAGAGATCGCGAGGCGTAGTGCGTCGCATGCTCGGTCTGATGCACATCATGGCGATGGATGTGACCGTAGAGAATGGTCACGTTCTCGAACGGCGCGAGCACGTTGAGCACCTCGTCGCCGTCGCGCGTGAACCATTCCCAATCCGGCCGCAGATCGAAGAGCGGACGATGCGTGAAGACGATGATCGGCGCCGTGTGCGGAAAGCGCGCGAGGTCGCGCTTTAGCCAAGCCAGCTGTTCCGCGCCCACTTCCGGTTTGCCGCGCGACACGTTGTCGAGCGCGACGAAATGCACGCCGCGGTGATCGAACGAATAGTGCGTCTCGCCGAAAAACTGGCGGTACAACGCGCCGCCGTCAAGCGCCGCATCGTGCTCGCCGGGAACGTGCATCACCTTCTTCGTCTTCAGCCGCGCCGTGAGCGACTGAAAGCGCTGCATCCGCTTCGTGTGTTCTCCCGCGGTTTCCGATTCATGCGTCAGATCGCCGGTGAAGAGGATCAGGTCGGGCTGCGGATCTAAACCGTTGACGATTTCGATGGCGCGCTCGAACGCGTTCGTTCCGGTCGGATTCGGCGGTCCTGAAAATCCGACGTGTGCATCGCTGAGCTGTACAAGTCGGAATGGCGTGACCGCTTCGCCATTCTGCCGCCGAAACCATCGCGTCATCGCCGACGCCGTGCCGCCACCGGCCATCCCCGGTGCAACGGTGATCAGCGCCCCGACACCCAGAGACACGCCGGAGACTCGCAAAAACTTACGCCTGTCGATCGGTTCCATTGTCAACCCCCATTCGGTTCGACGATGGAACTGGCGGGATGCGGTTTCCATCCCGCCGTTACAGAACGTTCACTCCGTTACTTGATGACCGCTCGCACCCCGATCGTCCCCGTCGCGTTCCGATCGTCCTTTGACGACACCGCGATCGACTCGTTCAGCGCGCCGGCCTTCGCGCGCGCGCCGTCGACGGTCACCGTCAGCGCTTCCTTTGCTTTCGGCGCGAGCTTCGCCTTTGCGTCGTACTCGTAGTAAAGGCAACGGCACGCCGAACGTGAGACGGTGATCGATAGTGGCATCGTGGACGTGTTCGTGATCTCGAACTGGCGCACCGCACGTGTCCCCTTCCGAATCGTTCCGTAATCGGCAACCTCGGGGGCAATGCGAATCGACGCCGCGGCAACAACCGGCGCCGGCGTCACCACGGCAGTCGTGGTGTCGGGACTCGTCGTCGACGGCGGCTGCTCGATGACCTGCTGCGTGGCCGGCTTCTTGTCCGAACTGGCGCGCCAGATCAGCCAGCCGATGATGCCGAGGACTGCGACGGCGATCACAAGCATCAGGAGCATGCGCGAACCGTTGTTCGACGGACGATCGGCCGGACCGTCGTACGTTCCGATGCCGTGATCGGTCACCGGCTCCGGCGAAACGCCCGATGAGACTAACGGCCGGTTGCCGGGCGCCGTCCCCATCCGCTGCGTCTCGTTGAACGCCGGGGTCGGAACCGCCACCGTACCGGAAGCCGTCCCCTTTCCTTCCAGCTCGTCCAACTTCCGCAGCGACGCATCGATCGACGCGACGAGCCGCTGATACTCGGCCGCCAACTGTTCGGTCGGCGCATCGGGAACCATCCGCACCAGCGTCTCGCGATGCGTCCGGTAATGCTGCCGCAGCACCTCGATCTCCCGCGCCCGGTCCCCGCGCTTTACGTTGACGGTCCCAAAATCATCAGACATCAGTCACCTCGGAACTCGCATCTTTGCAAAATCCGGGCGGAGGGACAAATCCAATCCGGCACACTCGTCATTTATCGGCGTAGGCATAGTCGACCACGACTCGGGTGTCGCCCCGATCGAGGCGGACGGCGACCGCCGGTGAGACGACGAAAAGTGGCCGAAGATCGATCGCCTCGTCCACGATGCCTGAGGCGCCGACGGCGCAGACGTCGCCCACGCCACGAATATCCGTCGGTTTCCGGACTTTCAACGCCGTGTAGTAGCGGCGGACCTCGTCACTGACGCTCCCCTGCGGCTTGGCCGTCCACAATTTCTGAAACGAAGCGACGGAGAGATCTTCGCGCGTGAGACGGCTGCCCGCATCGAAGGAGCGGGAAAGCGTCGCCTCCCAGTGCACTTGCGGGAAACCCTCCACGCGATAGCCGTCGTAGCCGCCGCTGAATCGTGCCGCGGTCACGGAATCGCCTGTATACGTGTACGACGCCGACACCGTTACGATATGGTGGCACGCTGCGCTTTCGTACGTAACCTCCTCGTGCTGTACGCGGCCGTCATTATCAAATGTACGATCGATGAAGAAGGCCTGATCTCCGGCCGAATATGGCTGCGAATCGAGTAGCCAGATGCCGTCTGTGGTGGCGTGGGCGTGATAGCTGGACACTTCGCCTGTAATGAGATTGTCGACGCGTTGCAGATAATCGCCCTCCTGAAGGGCAAGCTCCTCTCCGGTGGAGTGGCGTGACGCCAACAGACCGTCCTTCGTGAATTCCCACCCCTCGCTCGTTCTGGCTTCGAGCACTTCCGCGCGGCGCTGTTGGCTGTATTGCAGATAATCGCTCATGCTGACGCCCGCATAAGCGCATGCGACCGGCTCGCTCTTGCGTGTTTTTCCATTGACGTCCTGAAACGAGCGGGTGACGGTTACGTGTGCGTCACAGGCGCGCGCGTTCCATGCGGCCGAGGTCACGTCGTACGGACCATGCCAGCAACGGTGGCACCACCGCGCTCCGGCCGGCAGAATGGCGCCGCAGTACGGGCATAACAGCTTCGTACGCGTGAATCCGATTTCGCGCTCGAGATCGATGAGACGCGCCTGAAGCGCCGGCGCATTCGCCGGATTCGATTGGAGGTAGCGTTTGTAGAGGCGGAGAGCGCTTTCCAGATCGCCGCTCTTCTCCGTGAGAACCGCCTCGTTGTAATAAAGAGCCGGATCCTCGCTATTGACCTGTTCCGCCTGATGAAATGCGTCCAATGCCTCGCGTGAAAGGTTCTTATCGGAAAGCGCGCGGGCCCTGCTGAAAAGCGTCTTGTATTCGGTGTCCTGTTGTTCGCGGCGGCGCACCTCGACCCCGAACTGCAGTTCGCGCTGCAACGCCTTCACGGACTGAATCTCCTGCCCTTGTGGATAAAGGAGGAGATACCGGTCGAGGCGGCGCTGCGCCTCGTCATATCGCTGCAGCTTCACAAGAACGAGCGCCGTATCGAAAAGAACCGCGGGCTGATCGCGAATGATCGATTCCGCTTTCTCGAACCACGTCAGCGACGCCGCGTAATTCCCGGCATCGAAGAAACGGTGGCCGAAGTCGGCGGCGGCAGCGAATTCCTCGCGCGGATCGGCCGTCTGCGCCAGCGCCGCGGTCGAAAGCATCAACAACACGACGGCAATGAGTCCCTTCGTTTTCATCGGTTCCTCGCGTTTGCCGGCGGATGAGGCTCTGCCGCGGGAGGCGGAGCGGGCGGAGTCGCCGGCTGTACCTCGGGTATCGGCGTCGCGGTCTTAGGCGCCGCCGCGGGCGTCTGGACGGTTGGTGATGCCGGCGGAGCAGCCACCGGAACGAGAGACAGGCTGGCCGCGATGGCCGGCGGCGCGCTGGATGAACCGATCGTCGAATCGAGCAGTGTCACCGGAACCTGGGCCGGCGCGGCCGGGGGAAGACGCGGCGGCATCGTCTCCCGGAGGAACCGGTCCGCCGCGGGCGGCCTGCCAAAGACGGAGGCCAGACGATCGCTGACGCCCGGGACGTTCTGTCCCAGCAAACGCTCGCGCAGCGACCACGCCGCTTCCTGTTGCGCGCGAAGCTGGGCGATGCGTTGCTTCGCGTTCAGAAATGCAGGGCTCGACTGATCCCATGTGCGATCGCAATGACAGTTGCCGAAGCGGTTCGCCACCATCGATGTGTCGATCTTGGTCGTCTTGATGAACTCCGCCAGGCGCGCGTTCTCCCGCATTGCGTCAGCGCGCGCCTTTTCACAGGCGGCTACCGAGACGAACGGACGCGTGGCTGCCACTTCCTCGTACGTGTGGGTCTCGATGTTCCAGACGGACAGATGGTAGTGGTAGTGGTCGCATACCGCACCTTCCGGCAGCGGCGGGCAAGTCGTTTGTGCGTGCAGCGCCGCGGTCAGCATCAGCATCGACACGAATGTGGCCAGTCTTGATTTGAACATCCCGTCCATCCTTTCAATTGGTCCCGTCACTGCTGCCGACGCTGCCGGGCAGACCAGCCATCGTTTCGACGAAGCCGTCGGTCATCAATCGGACGGCATGGTTGCCGGAGTCGGCAATCCAGAGTCGTCCGTGCGAATCGCAGCGAATACCCGACGGTCGATTCAGCCGCGCCACGGAGCCGCTGCCGTCGACGGCATCCGCGAGTCCTGCGCGGCCGGCGACGGTCGTCACCACGCCGTTCACGATCTTCCGGATCGTGTGATTGGCAGTATCAGCGACGTAGATGGCGCCTTCGGTGTCGACCGCGACCCCTTCCGGAGCGTTGAATCGCGCGGAACCGACCGGTCCATCGACGCCGCCGCTGACACCCGGAAGCCCGGCCACGATCGACAGCCGGCCGGTGCGGTCGATCTTCCGGATGACGTGAGTCCACGCATCTGCGAAGAGGACGTTGCCGTCGCCATCGACAGCGAGGCCGATCGGATCCATCCGGTCCGCGCCTGACGATGCCGCCACGGTTTCGACGCTGCCCGCCGGCGCGATCCTGCGCACGGCGTGATTGCCCGTATCGGCGACGTAGATCGTGCCGTCCGCCGCAACGGCCACGCGCCGCGGGCTGTCGAAACGCGCGGACGTCGCGGGACCGTCGGCGCGGCCGCTGAGGCCTGCGCGGCCGGCGATCGTCGTCACCGTATGGTCGGCGGCAATCTTCCGTATGACGGAGTTGTAACGGTCGCAAACAACAAGAGTCCCATCCGGCGCCAAGGCCACCCCTTCCGGTGCATTGAACCGCGCATGCGTTGCGGGGCCCGACTCCGAACCGTGTTGACCCGAAGCGCCGGCGACCGTACTCGATCCATCCGCGGTGATCATCCGAATGGTGTTGTTGCCCGAATCAGCAACGTAACAGCCGGCGTCGGTCACCGCGACGTCGGACGGCGCGTTGAACCGTGATTGCACCGACTTCACCTGCACGGCGCGCAACGTGTTCCTGGCGCGTGAGTTCGTCGAATCGATCCGCAACGCTTCCACGGCGGTCGTACGCGCTTCACGGAGTTGGCCGCCCTGGAACAACTGCTCGGCCGTCGCTGCAAGCGCATCCGCCTGCCGGATCGCGGCAGGGATCTCGGCGGGCGGCGGTGGAACCGCTACAGCGGGAGCGGATGGCGCGGTGGTCGTCGCGGGAGTCACAACCGCTGGTACCGGAGGCGGAGGCGGAGCGAGTTTGGCGCGGCACTCATCGATTCGATCCGCCGCGAAGTCCGCCTTCTCGTGGTCGGGAAAGGCGTGCAGAAAATTCTGGTAGCGTTCGAGCGCACCGCGATAATCGCCTTCGCGGAAAGTACGGTCGGCATCGCGAAGGAACTCGGCGGCCCGATCGTGCTTCACCGGCTTCACCGGCTTCGGCGGCTTGGGTATGAGTTTCTCATCGAAATTCGCGGCCGCGCCTTTGGCAGCGCTCGCGTCGCCTTTCGTTATGCGCGCGATCGATTTCTCTTCCGATACCGAGGTGACGACGAATCGCGCGGAACAATTCGTAACCGTCTGTCCCCCCACGGTGTCCTGCGTGCAGATCTTTCCGGTCATCCCGCTCCGCACACCGGCGTCGGACCCGAGGGAGACGACGACGCTGTCACCACGAATTGCGACCACGTGCTGCGCGCGTGCGGCCGCGGCCGGAAGGAGCACCGCACCGGCGGCGAGCATGGCAAGAAGGATTCGCTGCATCACGATTTCGGCTGCCGCTTGCGGACGTTGTTGAGGCGAATCTCGAGGACGACCGACGTACGATCCGAGGAAACGACTCTCCACACGGCAAAGCAATCGTGGCCAACGCATAGAGAGCCGGTCATGCCGGGGCGGAGAGGATGGTCCGGCCGCGCCGGGAAACGCAATCGAGTGATGTGCTGCGCCTCGGCGCCTTCGCTGGTTGCCGACGCGATACCGACGGCTGCGGCCGGCGCCAGCACGGGGGCGATCTGATTCCGTTTCCAGTACGCGGCAGCACCGGCCGCGACAACCGCCGCGAGCATCACCGCGATCATGAGCGTTCGCCGCCAAGCTCGTTGCGGATCGAGAAGGATTGCCGCCGCGGTCACGTTGTCATCGCTGCCGTTGTCGACCGCGCGCCGGACGACCCGGTCCACGACCTCGCCCGCCGTACGCGCGCTTGCCGATAGTTCCAGGATCTCGGAGTCGCCGACAAAATTGAACAGGCCATCGCTGCCGAGGAGAACCAGCGAGCTCTTGCCGGAACGGCCGCGCTGCAACGCATGAAACGTCATCTCAGGCCGCGCGTCGCCCTCCCCGATAGCGCGCGAGATGACGTGGCGCTCCGGATGCCGGTAGGCCTCCACTTCGCTGATCTCGCCGTTGCGGAGCGCTTCGCCGACGACGCTGTGTTCTCTGGAAAGCGGAATCACCTCATCGGAGGTGACGAGGACCGCTCGCGAGTCACCGATGTTGCCGATCCACAGATCCTCATGATGCGCGATGGCCGCGACGAGCGTGCTTCCCATCCCTCGACGCTCCGGTGTGGCCGCTTCACGAATGGCGTAATCGGCCGCGGCAAAGGCGGTCTGCAGCATGACGCCTGCAGCGCTGCCGTTCGCCGAACGCATGGACGAGACGAACGCCGTCATGGCGGCGTTGCTGGCCACGTCGCCTGCGCGAGCCCCTCCCATGCCGTCAGCAACGACAGCCACGTAACGGTTGCCGTCGAGCGCGAAGGTCGCCGCGCGATCTTCATTGATCGCGCGGCGACCCGGGACCGAGCAGTAGCCGTGCCGCCGTGAACGCCGGACCGACGGCATGCGCTCAGGCGTTCGCGGTTCGAGTGGACACGGTCGAGCCGGGCGCGATGTGGAAGAGCAACGACACCTCGCCCATTTCGACGCGATCACTTTCCGAAAGCGGAACAGACTCGTTGACGCCCATCTCGCGTCCATTGACTTTCGTCGGATTGCTGTCGGAGGAGGCCAGGTTCGTTAACTGCGCCGAGCCGTTGTCGAACGCCACTTTGGCCTGACGCGACGAGACCGTCGGCGCCTTGAGCTGAATATGCGCGTAGGGCCGTCCCGCCGCGCGGCCGAAGGTCGTCTCCGCGCCGCGCTCCCCGCCGAGGCTGTAGAAGCGTATCTGCTTGACGACGTCGTCACCGCCGACCACGTCAAACCATCCCGGAAGCAGCTTGACCGTGTTGGGCGGCGGCGCGTGCAGCTTGATCGTCCTTCCTTCGATGACCTGCTCCGGAGGAGGAGGCGCATCGACTCGGGTGGCGGCGGCCAGGGTGTAGTCCTCGGTCGGCATCTCGTCGCGGCGAGCGCGAAGCATCAGGAAAATCGCCGCGATCAGGACGAGGACGGCCGCGGCGCCGATGAGGAGGTATGTCGTAATTGGGGTGGTAGGAGGAGGCGGCTGCACGGCGACGTCAGTAGTTGTTGCCGAAGTTGTCGTCGATGCCGTGGTTTGCTTTGGCGGCACGAGCGGAGCGGTTGATGTCGACGCGGTGTTCGTTGGCGGCGAAATCGCGCTGCCCCCGACTAGCGCCGTCGTCGGCTCAACGCTCTTGAACAGCTCCACGCGCGACTCTTCGCTCACGTATAAATCTCTCGTACGCGGGTCGAGGCCGACCGGCCCTTCGATCGCGTAACGCTTCCCGACCGAAGGCGTTTCGTTGCTCGTACGCACCTTGATGACAGCACCCCAGTCGTCCTTCAGATAGAAAAACGAAGTCGATCGCGAGCCGGCTTCGACGAACTGGGTCACAAAGCCCTCGATTTTCACCCGCTCATTGATATAGCCGCCTGGATTGGATCTGATCAGCGCGATTCGAATCGGCTGCAAGGCGGTTTGGCCGGATAGCGCGGCCGCGCAGAGAAGCAACACAACAACAGCGAAACGATGCATCTTTGTCATAGCGAAACTCTCCTTGTTGGAAATGTCACGACGTTCATTGACGGGGAAGCGCTGATTGAGAAAAGCATCTGCTCCAGTTCCTGCGCGACGCCGGCCGCCGATTGAGGGCGATGCTCCGGCGCTTTTTGCAGAAGACGGTTGCAGAGATCGGCAAATTGAAGATCGGCGTCGCCGCTCATCGGCGGCGGTGCATCGGACATCTGCGCGCGCATGACCTCGAACGGGTCGCGTCCCGGAAACGGCAGCCGTCCGGCCACCATCAGGTACAGGATCACGCCGAGTGAATAGAGGTCTCCGCGCGTATCCACCGGAATTCCGCGGCACTGCTCGGGCGACATGTAATGCGGCTTTCCGGCGATGCTGCCGTCGAGCGTCATGCGCGACATGAGCTCCTGCCGGGCAATGCCGAAGTCGATCAGCACGACCAGCGGGACGGCAAATCGGATCCCGCCCACGGTCAGCTCACCTTTCTTCAGAAAGACGTTGTCGGGCGTGAGGTCGCGATGGACGATGCCGGCGTCATGGACCGCGACCAGCGCGAAGGCGATCTGATACGCGACCGCGGTCACCGCCACCGGATCGAGCCGCGGCTCGCGGTCGAGGCGGCTCTGCAGAGTCTCGCCTTCGAGCAGCTCCAGTGCGATGAACGGCCGGCCGACGATCGAGTCATGTTCGCGGCCATAACGGAAGCACTTGACGACTGCCGCGGCAGCATCGCGCTTTGCGATCGCGTGCAGCGCTTCCCCCTCGGCCAGAAATTTGCGCACCATTTCCGGATCCGACAGCCAGCGCGCGTCGAGGACTTTCAGCGCGATCGCGGCTTTGTCGATGAGGTCGTACCCGCGGTAGATCGTGGCCACGCCGCCCGTGCCGAGCGGCGCGATCAGCCGGTAGCGATCGAAGATTCCGCCCGTCTGCTCAACTACCGTTTGTTGCACCCGGGCCGCCGGCGCCGCGGCCGTGCGCGCCCGGTGACGCAGCAGCATCGCGATCAACAACGTCACGCTGCCGACGAGCAGAACCACCAGCACGATCAGCAGGACGTCGACGCGATGAGGCGGCGGCTCCGCTTGCGCCTTGATCTCAATCTTCAGTTTCCCTGCGCCCGCCGGCGTGATCGTTTCGGAATGTGTTTCGTATCCTGTCTTGCGAATCTCGATTCGATGAGACTGACCGGGCGTGAGGCGCAACGTCAGCTGCCCGGCTGTGTCGGTCGTTCCGCGCGGCGCACCATCGACATCGACCTCGGCATCGGCGAGATTCGCGTCGATGCTGTAGTCAATCTCCGTCCCCGGCGGCGGCGCGTGACTGACGAGGTTGAACGGCGGCAGCGCGTTCAGGTCGGCGTCGAACGTCATTTCCTCGGTGTAGCTCTCGCGCCCGGCTTCGACGCGCACCAGATGTACGCCGGGGTCGGCACCGGTAAGGACGACCTTGCCATTTTGGTCGGTCGCGCCGGCGTAGGTGCCGTCGACAAAGACGGACGCACCCGCGGTGGGCGGATTCGTCGGAAGGACGTACTGATTCGCCGCGAACCCCACCGCACAGAAAAACGTGGACGCGATCGCGACGAGCAACGTGATGCGCACCGCGCGGCTGAAAGGCTGTTTGACCCGGACCGGAATTCCTGCGGAATGATTGATCACGACGACCCACCATGGACGAACGACAAGGTGGCAGCTACGTACCGCCACATGTCATGAATTGTTTTTGAATGGCGGGGATACTACCGCTCACTTGTTTTGCACGCAATGGCAAAATCGAAGATTGATTTCTTCGCCGTTGCTGCGCCCGTTAAGACCGGTGCGCTTGGTAACGCTCCCAATCTTCGATCACATCAATATCCCACCGCACCGGGAGGACGGCGACGGAGCTCTGCCACTCGGCGATTTTCGAGACTGTGGTGGCGAAGACGGATCGCGTACCCCACGCAACTCCCTGGAAAATCGCGGGATCGAAGGCGGCGGCGCGGCAGCCGATGAGGGAGTAGCCGCCATCCTCGGCGGGACCGAGTACCCATTCGCAGGAGTCGAGGAGAGCGAGCGCGTGGTCGATGAGCGTGCGCGGGAGTGATGGGTCGTCGACGCCGATCGCTACGATTTTTTGCGTCGCGTGAAAAAAGAAGCGCTCCGAGAAGGCCATCGAAAGGCGGTCGCCGAGGGTGGCGCCGGTCTGCATGGCGGTGGGGAGATCGCCGAAGGCGGTTGAAAGCGACGCTCCGTTCGCGGCTTCGGTCGGCGCCCAGAGGATTTCGATTTCGAGGTCGGGCGACGGACGTCCGATGGAGGCCAGGAGATCGCGAAGCATCGTCTCGTAAGCGGCGAGCGCGGCGTCGTCTCCGATCGATTCGGCGAGCCGCGTCTTCACGCGTCCGCGCTCGGGCAGGCGCGCGAAGACCAACAGGCGCTGCGCGGGCGGAGGAATGGTGGGGAACAAGCTGCCGAGTATAGTTTCGGGTTCGATG
>DATART010000291.1:0-6405 GCA_036264035.1 Thermoanaerobaculia bacterium
TCCCGACTCCCGACTCCCGACTCCCTGCGTTTCGAAACGCCGAAGCCTTCTTCGCCTCGGCATGCACAGTCGGAAAATCGGGGATGTCCGCGTCCCACTCCAGCAGCGTGGAGACGTCGCCGGTGCGCGCGCAGGCGCGTCCGTACAACTTCCACACCTCGTCGATCACAAAGTCGTTATGCGTGTCGATGATGTGCGTGCCGTGATTCTGATGACCGGCGAGATGGACCTGCACGACGCGGTCGGCGGGAATCGCGTCGACGTAGACGTTCGGATCGAAGCCGTGATTGAACGAGCTCACGTAGATGTTGTTCACGTCGAGCAGGAGACCGCAGTCGCTTTCTTCGGCGAGCGACGCCAGGAAATCCCACTCAGTCATCGTCGACGTCGCGAACTCGACGTACGACGACGGGTTCTCGACGACCAGCGGCGTTTCGAGATAGTCCGATACGACGCGGACGCGCTCCGCCGTGTGGCGCAGCGACTCCGCGTTGTACGGCATCGGCAACAGGTCATGCACGTTGCGGCCGCTCACGCCTGTCCAGCAGAGGTGATCGGAAATCCAGCGCGCGTTGACGGTGCGCGCCAGCGATTTGAGCTTGCGGAGATAGTCGAAATCAAGCGGATCGGTGCCGCCGATCGAGAGCGAAACGCCGTGCAGCACGATCGGGTATTGCTCCGCGATCTTCTCGAGCACGAAGCGCGGACGGCCGCCTGTGTCCATGTAATTTTCAGAGAGCGCCTCGAACCAATCGACGTCGGGCTGCGAGCCGAGGATGTGGCTGTAGTGGACGGTACGCAACCCCACGCCGATACCGAGATCAGGGAAATTGAATCGATTCATTGAGTGTCCGTTGGAATTGGAGGACAGGCGCGCACGACGCCTGCCCTCCGTGAGGCAGACGAGTTACGAAGCTTTCGGCGGGGCCGGAGGAACGGCGCAGCCGCCCTTGCCCTTGCAGTCGTTCTTGCCGCCGGCGCCCTGACCCTTGCAGGCGTTCTTGCCGGCGCAGTCGTGCTTGTACTCCTTCGACGCGCAGCCGCCTTTGCCCTTGCACGAGTTCTTGCCCGCGCAACCGGCGTCGCCGGACTTGCAGTTGCCATGCGACTTACACGAGTTGAGGCCTTTACAAGCATGCTTGTCAGCGGCCTTTGCCGTGTCGGCCATCTGGACGGCCTGCGAGGTGGCCTGATTCAGGCCGGCCGCAGTCGTCTTCGCCTGGTCGGCACGAAGACTGGTTCCGGCGCTGAGGCCGGCCACAACACCACCGAGAACGAGATAACGAGCGAGATCGCGACTATTCATGAGATTCTTCCTCCTAAAAATTGTTGGACAGCGATAGACCTACGTTTCCGGGAACCGACTGGATGCGAGACCAACGTGGACGATGACGATATGGCACTCCAGATGCAGTTATTTGCATCGATGAGACGCCGTGTCGTAGTGATGATTGCCGCGATTGTAGTCCTGTCCGCCTCCGCCGTCATGGCAGATTTCAGTGACGATTCTCGGACGGTCAGCGAGGTTGACCGCAACGCCGCCGTCCGCGTGCGCGACATCATCGAAGTGCACAGCCTCGACGGCGCGCTCACTCCCGAGCAACTCGACGCCTTCGCAGACCTCGCCGACAAAGGCGCAGCCGACATCGCGCGATTCACGGGCGTCGCACCGCGGACGCCGCACATCCTCATCTATGTTTCGCCGCGCATCGACATCTCACACACGTACCCGCACTACCCCGGTTCGCGTCACCACGAGGCGCGCGTCTTCATCGACAGCGAGCGCGTCGAACGCCACACCGCTCCATACCTTCACGAATTGGTACACGCGGTGGTCGGCGACGGCGGAGCGATGTGGCTGGAAGAAGGATTCGCGTCGTGGGTGGCATCATCCGTGGCGACGACGTACGGCGGCTACTACGCGCCGGTGTTGAGCGGGGACAACGATCGCGTCGACGGGCAAGCGCGCGCCGTCATCGAACGCTCCCGCGGCGCCGCCGAAGCCGCGGCCTGGTTCGATAGTGATTCGCCCGATCTTTCGCAGCGCGACCGCCGCAGTTTCTACATCCTCTCCCACTCGTTCACGAAGTACCTCGCCAATACCCTCGGCACGAGCCGCCTGGTGCGCATCCATCGCGCAAACAATGTCCACGCGCTCGAGCTGATCTCCGGCGTCTCCATCGACGAGTGGCGTACGCGCTGGATGTCCAGCCTCGGCGAATCGCGAGAAAGGGTGGCGGCGCGGTAGAGATAGAAGAAAATGTTGAATGTTCAATGTTGAATGTTGAATGAAGCACGGGCTCTGACTTCATTGGACATTCAACATTTCGACATTCGACATTCAACATTCAACATTCACCATTCGTCTTTACCCCTCCTTAACCCGCTCCTGTGTTTCACTTAAGGCGTGTCCACCCGCCCGCGATCATGGCTCGCCGCCTTCGGCGCTCTCGCCGCCGTCACTGCCGCGGGACATGCGATTCACCTCAATCCGAGCACCGTCGGATTTGCGTATCTCATCGTCGTCCTGCTCATTTCCCTTTGGGGCGGCTTGCTGATCGGCACCGTCTCGTCGGTCCTGGCCACGCTCTGCTACAACTTTTTCTTTTTCCCGCCGCTGTACACACTCACGATCGAGCAGCCCGCGAACTGGTTTGCGCTTGCGGCGTTTCTCGTGGCCTCGGTGACGGTGAACCGGCTCGTCGTCGCCGCGCGCGTGCAGGCCGAAAAGGCCGAGCAACGCGGGCGTGAAATCGAGACGCTCTACGCCGAACGCGAACGATTCATGGAAGAGAACGCGCACGTTCAGGCGCTCCGCGAAAGCGAATCGCTCAAGACCTCGCTGCTGCGCGCGATCTCGCACGACCTGACCACGCCGATCACGGCGGTGACGATCCGTACGGAATCGATCCGCCGCCGCGCCGGCACCGACAGCGAATTGCTCGAGGACGTCGCCGCCATCGCGGAGGAAACGGCGCGATTGCGCAGGCGGATCGACAATCTGCTGGCGATGGCGCGCCTCGAAGCCGGGAAAGCGAAGCCGCACCGCGAGCCGACGCCGCCCGCCGATCTCTTTCGCGCCACCCGCGAGAATCTTCCGATCGTTTTCAGCGCGCGGCCGATCACCGTGCATGTCGATGCAGACTGTCCCGATGCGAACGTCGATCCGTCGCTGGCGCTGGAGATTCTCGTTAACCTGGTCGAAAACGCGCATCGCGTCTCCCCTGCCGGTGCGGCGATCGAGCTGGTCGCGCAGCGGCATCCGCTCGATCGCGGTAAGCTCCGCATCGAGATTCTCGACCGCGGCCCCGGCTTGCCGCCGGGCGTGGTCGACGCGGATGGCAACGTGGCCGCGGGAACCAGCGACGTCGCCCAGCGCGGCCTCGGACTGGAAATCGCGCGCAGCCTCGCCGCCGCAAACGGAGGCAGCATCGGACTCTCTCCGCGCCCCGGCGGCGGCACAATCGCGCGCATCGATCTGCCCGCCGCGATTCTGGAAGACGATCCGATATGACCATCTCGAACGTGATTCTCATCGTCGACGACGATCCGGCCATCCGCGATTCGCTCTCGAAAGAGCTGCGCGCCGCCGGTTACGGGACGACAAACGCGGCGGATGGCAGCGCAGGGGTGGCCGCGTTCCAATCGCAAGTCCCCGATCTCGTCCTCACCGATCTGGCCATGCCGCGCTCGGACGGATTCGAACTGATCGCCGCGATCCGCGCGTCGTCGCGCGTGCCGATCGTCGTCCTCTCCGTCCGCGGCGGCGATCCCGACAAAGTGCGCGCCCTTGACCTCGGCGCGGACGATTTCGTCACCAAGCCTTTCTCGATGACCGAACTGCTGGCGCGCGTCCGCGCACAACTGCGCCGCACCGCGCCGGCATCAACCGCACTCGCGTTTCAGGATTTGATCATCGATCTCGATCGCCGCCGCGTCGTGCAAGGCGGACGCGAAGTCCGGCTCACGCCCACCGAGTTTTCACTGCTCGAAGTCCTCGCCACCAACGCCGGCAAGCCAATGTTCATCGAACAGATCATCGCCCGCGTCTGGCGCTCCGCGCCCAGCACCAGCGCCGACACGGTGCGGGTACATATGAGTTCTCTGCGAAAAAAGATCGAGCCGAATCCGTCCGAGCCGCAATACATCGTGACCGAGCCATGGGTCGGGTATCGCTTCATCGCCGAACCGATTTGAAGTGGGTTGTCGCGCCGGCGCTGTTCGTCCGAAGCCGCGACTGAATATTTAGAAAGATTTAAAACTCGATCTGCGCGCCCAGCTCCACCACCCGGTTCGGCGGCAGCCGGAAGAAGCGAGCAGCGCTTTCGGCGTTGCGCATCATGGAGGCGAAGAGTTTTTCGCGCCACGTGGCCATGCCGCTTTCCCGCGACGTCACAATCAGCGTTTCCCGGCCGAGGAAGTAGGTCGTGTCCATCGGCGGGATGGCTACGTGCTGCTCGCGGCCGACGCGCTCCAGCAGAGCGGGGATGTCCGCTTCTTCCATGTAGCCGTAACGGCAGGTGATGCGGAAGATGCCTTCGCCGAGGTTTTCGATCAGCAACCGTTCGTCATCGCTGAGGTGCGAAACTTCCTCGGTCATCACCGTCAGCAGCATGACCTGTTTGTGAAGAGCCTTGTAGTGTTTGAGACTGTGCAACAGCGCGGGCGGAATCACGCCGCCGGAACGATGCATGAAGACGGCAGTACCCGGAACACGCACCGGCGGATGGCCGCCGAGCGACTTCACGAAGTCCTCGGGTGACAACGCTCCTTCGCGAAGCCGGGCGTTGAGAATCTGCCGGCCGCGGCGCCACGTGGTCATGATCAGGAAAACGATCGCGGCGACGAGCAGCGGGAACCAGCCGCCGTCCGCGATCTTGAAGAGGTTCGCGCCGAGGAAGGCCAAATCGGCGAAGAGGAACGCGGCGGTGACGGCGCCCGCGAACGGGACGCTCCATCCGAGGAGATCGCGCGCCACGACATACGCAAGGACCGTGGTGATGATCATGGTCGTGCTCACGGCCACACCGTACGCACCGGCCAGATTCGTCGAGCTGCGGAAACCGATCACCAGCGCGATCGTGGCCAACATCAGCGTCCAGTTCACCGAGGGGATGTAGACCTGTCCGATCTCCGCGCGCGAGGTGTGGATGATTTCCATCCGCGGCAAGTAGCCGAGCTGGATGGCCTGCCTCGTGAGCGAGAACACGCCGGAAATGATTGCCTGCGAGGCGATGACCGTGGCCATCGTGGCCAGGATCACGAGCGGATAGAGCGCCCATTTCGGCGCGAGCAGGTAGAACGGATTGTGCGCCGCGGCCGGATTGCGTATCAGCAGCGCGCCTTGGCCGAAGTAGTGGAGGACGAGCGACGGTCCGACGATGTTGAACCAATCGAGCTGGATCGGCTTCTCGCCGAAGTGGCCGAGGTCCGCGTAAAGCGCCTCGCCGCCGGTGGTCACCAGGAAGACCGCGCCGAGCACGAGGAATCCCTGCATGCCGTTCACCATGAAGAATCGGATGGCGTGCATCGGGTTCAACGCGAGCAGCACCGACGGCTGCCAGAGGATGCCGCGGATTCCCATCAGCGCCAGTGTCGAAAACCAGACCAGCATGATCGGACCGAAAATGGCGCCGACTCCGGCCGTGCCGCGGCGCTGAAAAAAGAACAACAGGATCAGGATCACGATCGTCAGCGGGATGACGTAGGGTTTAAAAAATGGCGTTGCGATTTCGAGACCTTCCACGGCGCTGAGCACCGAGATGGCCGGCGTGATCATGCCGTCGCCATACAAAAGCGCCGCTCCGAAAACGCCGAGGACGACGAGGGTGGAGCGAACCGCGGCGCGGCGCGATTTATCCATCCCCACGAGTCCCATCAACGCGAGGATGCCGCCTTCGCCGCGGTTGTCGAAGCGCAGGACGTAGATGTGGTACTTGACCATCACCACGACCACGAGCGACCAGAAGATCAGCGACAGGACGCCGAGGACGTTCGGCTGCGTGAGCGGGACGGGATGCGCGCCGTAGAAGCATTCGCGCATCGCGTACAGTGGGCTGGTGCCGATGTCGCCGTAGACGATGCCGAGCGCGAGCAGCGAGAGGGAGAAAAGGCGGCGGCCTGTTGGTTCTTCGCGTGTGTGCTGTTCCGGCCCCAGACCATTCCCCCGCGCCGGGAGGCGCAACCGCGGAGTGTATGGCCCGGCCGATTGGCGACGGCATTAAGAGTTGATAAAGCTCGATGAACCGCGTCGCACCTCGTTCGATGAGTCTGAGTGGGAGTGGCAGGGCGACGCTTTGAGGTGTACCTCGTTAACCTCGACCCCACAATCGGCAGTGAGATTCGAAAAACGCGGCCTTGCGTCATCGTCGCGCCGATGAGTTGAATCGCCATATCCAGACCATC
>DATART010000346.1:0-9852 GCA_036264035.1 Thermoanaerobaculia bacterium
GGCTGTCATCCTGAGCGAGGGCACTGCGGACGACGCAGCGATTGATCGAAAGAAACAAGGGCGGGTAAGCTTGGGAGCGGCGAGCCGTGGAGAGGCTGGAACGACTTTGGTGCCTACGAGCCCGATCCTGAGCATGGTCCAGGGAGATCACGATCTTGATTTGGTGAAGAGCCGGTGTAACAAGCATCGGTCTCTGTCCCGTTTAGAAGAGTGTAATTCGACGATCTCCCCGCACGGTTCGCACAACGAGTACCCGTTGCAGAAAACAACCCCAAACGATAGCGCGAACTGACTGTTTCTTAGAAGCCGCCGGAGCCACGGGCGCGAAGCGCGGAGTGGCGAAGACGGTCGAAGGATCCCCGGCTGGTAACCGTCGTTATTCACGCGAAGCCCCCGCCCGTTCCGGGTTAGCAGCCGGGGGTCCTTCGGCGCGCTTTACCCCTCCGGGGGGCCGCCGCCTCAGGATGACAGTCACTCCTTCATCAGGCTCGACTTTGCCGGTGATCAATCGCGCGCCGCGTTGGTAGGTGAGGTAGGCCCAAGCCCACTGCAGGATTACCAGCACGCGGTTGCGGAAGCCGATGAGGAAGAAGATGTGGATGGCCAGCCACGCGGCCCAAGCGATGAAGCCGCTCAGTTTGATGCGTCCGAGATCGGCCACTCCCGCGGCGCGGCCGATCGTGGCGAGCGAGCCTTTGTCGTGGTACCGGAAGGGGAGCGTCGGGTTGCCGTCGAGGATGCGCGCAATGTTTTTCGCGGTGTGAATCCCTTCCTGGATTGCGGCAGGCGCGACGCCGGGGACGGATGATCCGTCGTCATTCTTCGCCGCGGCCAGGTCGCCGATGACGAAGACTTCAGGATGTCCGGGGATGCTGAGGTCGGGCTCGACGATCACGCGTCCGGCGCGGTCGAGCGGAACGCCGAGGGACTGTGCGAGAGGGGAAGCCTGGACGCCGGCGGCCCAGAGGATTGTCCGCGTCGGGATGGTCGTATCGCCGATGCAGACTTCGTGATCGTTGATTCGCGTGACGACGGCATCCGTGATGACTTCCACGCCAAGGTTGCGAAGTTGATCGGCGGCTTTGGCGGAGAGCCGCGGCGGATAGGGTGGCAGGACGCGTTCCTTTCCTTCCACGAGAATCACGCGTGCGCTGGACGGATTGATGCGGCGAAAGTCGCGGAGCATGGTCTGCCGCGCGATCTCCGAGAGCGCGCCCGCGAGCTCGACGCCGGTCGGTCCGGCGCCGACGATGACGAAGTTCAGCCACGCCTTCTGCCGCTCGGGATCGGTCTCGCGCTCGGCGGCCTCGAATGCGCGCAGTACGCGGCGGCGGATTTCAAGCGCGTCCTCGATCGTCTTCAGGCCGGGAGCGTTTTCTTCCCATTCGGGATGGTCGAAGTACGAATGCGTGGCTCCGGTAGCGACGATGAGGATGTGGTACGTAAGCTCACCGTCGGCCATCCTCACGATGCGGCGATCAGCATCGATCGCCTGCACGTCTCCCATGATGACGCTGGCGTTTTTCTGTTTGCGCAGGACGGAACGGATCGGCGCGGCGATGTCGCTCGGATTGAGCGCCGCGGTCGCGACCTGGTAGAGCAGCGGCTGGAAGAGGTGATAGTTGCGGCGGTCGACGAGCGTGATGTTCGCGTCCGTTCTTGCGAGCGTCTTCGCCGCATACAAGCCGCCGAAGCCGCCTCCGATGATGAGGATGCGTTTACTGCTCATTTTTTTCACGGGGAGACGCGGAGACGCGGAGAAACTCCTCGCCAAAAAGCGTGAATGCAGCAACCGAACCGTCCGCAGCCAATCGGAACTGCACCGGCTCGTCGATATCCTCGGCCGTATCGATCGCGCTGAAGGTGTCGTAGTTTTCGTGGACGAGCGGGAGCGTCAATCGCTCCCAGTGCAACGTCAGCGCATTGTCGACGACGCTGATCGTGGCGTCGCCGAAGCCGGCGTTGTGGTACGTGCCCGCGAATGCGGCCAACTCGCGCGACGGCTTCGGGGCGGTGGCGCGTTTCGCTTCGCGCTCGCGCTGCGCATCGTCGGCTTTCGCGCTTTCGAATTTTTCGGCGTCGAGCATGTCGCTGTTCCAATCGCGGGCGGCGGCGCCGAGGAACTGGTCGATGATCGTGTTGCGCAGCGCGGCCAGGGCGCTTCCGCGGCCGATATTTTCGAGGATGACAATGCCGAAGTTGCGTTTGGGGAGGAGCGCGACGTTGGTTCGGAAGCCGTTCAATGCGCCGGCGTGGGCGACGAGGAGCTCACCGTGGTAGTCGGAGATGTTCCACCCCAATCCGTAGGTCAGAAAATTCATGTCGGGGTAAAGCAGCCGCGACGCCGGCCCGATCGGGATGATCGTTTGCGGCGTGTGCGTCTCTTCGATCGCCGACAGCGACATCAGCCGCCTGCCGTCGATCGCGCCGCCGGTGAGCTGAAAGCGGAGCCACTGGGCCATGTCGTGCGCGGATGATTTGATCGTTCCAGCCGGTGCGAGCGCGTCGTAGTTACGCATCGGCTGGATGGCGGCAGACCGCGTCTTCGAGATCCAGCGATGGCCGGTCGCGTGATCCGATGCCGGCCACTCGGCGAACGCGATGCGCGACTCCGTCATGCCGAGCGGCGCGAAGATGCGCGTGCGGATTAACTGCTCCCACGGCATCTTCGCCGCGGACGCCGCGGCTTCGCCGGCGGTGACGAACATCAGATTGTTGTATTGGTAGCCGGCGCGGATCGGACGCCACACTTTCATCGCGCCGATACGGCGGATTAGCTCCTCGCGCGGCAGGTCGCTGTCATCCCACAGCTCATCGTGGCGCGCGAGGCCGCTGCGATGCGAGGCGATGTCGCGCAGCGTGATCAGCGCGTCGGTGCACGGATCGGAGACGTGGAATCCCGGCACGTAGTTGCGGACAGGATCGTCCCACGACAACTTCTTCTCGTCCGCGAGCATGGCCATCGCGGTGGCGGTGAACGCTTTCGTCGTCGAGCCGATCTCGAAAAGCGTGTCGGCTGTGATGGGCTGCGTCCTGCCAATTTCTTTGATGCCGTAGCCTTTGAGGAAGATGATTTTGTCGTTGTGCACGACGGCGATGGCCAGTCCCGGCAGGTGCCACGCCTCGATCGTGTCGCGAACATCTTTGTCGATCGTTGCTTCCGTGGGTTGCGCGAAGGCCGAAGTGGAGAACAGGAAAACGGCGAGAACGATGACGAAGCGGCGCATGCATGGCATTCTACTCAGGCCGGCACGGCCGGCAGCGCCGGTTGCCCAAGGCTCGGCCAACGGTGTCGCACAAACGATTCCGGAGCGTAGACTCGTCGACGCATGCGTACGGCCTCGGCGTTCCTCATCCTGCTCACGCTCTCCTGCGCGAACCTCGCGGTCTATGAAAAGCAGGAGCTGGACACGCTCTACTTCGGGACGCAGAAGCCCGAAGGCGGCGTGGTGAGCGATGCGGAATGGCAACAGTTCCTGGCGGACGAGATCACGTCGCGGTTTCCGTCAGGGTTGACAACTTGGGAGGCGTCGGGGCAGTGGCGCGATCAGCACAACATCATCGAGCGTGAGCGGACTCACATCGTGCAGATCGTGCATGGGTCAGGTGACGAATCGAAGATCGTATCGATCATCAATCTGTACAAGACGCGATTTGCGCAGGAGTCGGTATTTCGAGTTCGCTCGGACGTTTGGATGCCGCGCTAACCTTTACGCGGCGCGCGGACGGCGGCGTCGGTCGGCGATCGTTTCGCGCAGGAACTTCAGCAACGCGCGCTCTTCTTTCGAGAGGCCGACGCGCACCACGGGCGAGCCTTTGTGATGTTTGCGCAGCATCTCGAACGGTTTGCCGTCCATGTATTCGTCGAGCAGCCGCGGGCAGATGTAGGACGAGCGGCAGACGGCGGGCGTGTTTCCGAGCTGGTCGGCCGTGGCCTGCACGGCGCGCTTGATCTTGCGTTTGCGTTCGGTCTTGCTCGCGCCTTGTCCCTCCATGCCGAGGGCAATCGAACAGAGGAGCGTGCCGGCCCAGGTGCGGAAATCCTTCGCCGTAAAGTTCTTGCTGATGATCGACTGGATGTAGTCGTTGACGTGGCGATCTTTCACGTCGCGCACTTTGCCGTTGTCGACGAAGACGAACACGCTGTTCTCGTGCAGCATTTTCAGCTTCGACACGACGCCGGCGACCTCGGCATCCTCGATGGCGCGTTTCTGCGCCTTGCGCCATTTGCCGACGTAATCGAAAAAGAGAACGGGACCATCGACCTTCACATGCTTGCCGCGGATGGTCGTGAGTCCGTACGTGGCCTCCGATTCCGCGCTCTTGTCGTTGCCGACGCGAAAAAATCCCTGGTCGATGAGGCGGACGATGGCAGCGAGGACATGATCGCGATCGAGGTCGCTGCGCTTCAGATCGGCGCGGACACGGCGGCGCAGGGCGGGCAGCGACTCGCCGAATTCGACGACGCGTTTGAACTTTTCCTCCTCGCGCTGCGCCCGGAATCGAGGATGGTAGAGATACTGCGTCCGCCCTTTCTTGTCGATGCCGACGGCCTGCAACGGCGCGGACTCGCTTCGGGCGATGCGCACGTCCTGCCACGCCGGAGGAATGCGCAGCTTGCGGATGCGGGCGATGGTTTTGTCGTCGTCAATTGCCGCACCGGCCGCGCTGCGATACGTGAACCCCGATTCCTTGCTGCCGAGCCGCCGGATGCCGTGAAGGTCGAGGTTCCATCGGCGTGGGACGCTCTTTCCCGGCATATGGGTTTGAATTTTGCGAGAATGGTGCCGCCCCATCGAAAGAGCCAATGTCGAATGCTGAATGTTCACTGTTGAATGTTGAATGAGGGCGCTGAGTCATTCAACATTGGACATTCAACATTCAACATTCAACATTCCGGTTGAGCGCACAGTCGAGCCGTTGACCGCACGCCAGCGCACGGCCATCCTCATTCTGGCGCTTTTCGTCGCGCTGACGCGCCTCTACGCGATCTCGCATTCGATGTGGGACTGGGATGAGGCGCTCTTCGCCTCGGCGCTGCATCACTACGACGTCTCGCAGCACCATCCGCATCCGCCGGGGTTTCCGCTCTTCTTCGCGCTGGCGAAGCTCGCGCGGATTTTCATCCACGACGATTTTCGTGCGCTGCGTGCGATCAGCATCGCGTCGTCGCTCTTCATGTTCCCGGCGATTTTCGCGTTGGTCCGCTCGCTGCGCTTTCGATTCCGGACGTGCGTGACGGCGGCAATGCTGTTCTGCTTTTTGCCGAACGTCTGGTACTGGGGCGGCACCGGCTTCACCGATGAACTGGCGCTGGTCACGTCGCTCGGCGGCGCGGCGTTGCTGTTGCGCGACGACCGAAAGCGCTCCACCTACATTCTCGGTTGCATTTTCTTCGCGGCGACGATGCTCGTCCGCGCGCAGAACGTGTTGCTGGCGTGGCCGTGGATCGTGGCGTCGTGGCGGCGGTTGCGTTCGGGAGACCGCCGCGCCGTTTTCGCCGGGACAGCAATCATCCTCGTGCTCGTTCTTACCGGATACGGCATCGCGGCGGAGTTGACCGGCGTCGAGGACTACATCTCCGCCACGAAAGTGCATCAGCGTTACGTGGCCACGACCGACGGGGCGCTCAATCCGCAGCGAAAGCCGATGCGGTTTCTGCTGCAGGATTTTCTGTTCGATCCATTCGAGTCGCGCGCGGCATCAACGGCGATGTTCGTCTTCGCACTGCTCGCATTTTTTCGCCCGCGCCGCGCGCAACGGGACGTCCTGCTGACATTCGAGCCGAACTTTCTGCTGGCCTGGTTCCTTCTGAGTCCGACCGGCGTCAGCCGCCTCTCGCTGGCGTACATCGCAGCGAATGCGTTACTTGCAGCGGATGGGATGGACGTCGCGGCGACGTTCATCGCCTCACGCCTGCGCGCGATTCAGCGCGAACGGCTCGCGGTGGTGTTGCAAACGTTGTTCGCGGCAATCATCGTCGCGCGGTATGTGGTCTGGGTGCGGCCGGGACTCAGCGAAGTGCGCCACAACGACTCGCCACCGGTGCAGGCGATGCGCTGGATCCGGCAGAACGTGGCGCGCGGCGGCACGGTGTACCTTGCCGGCGGACTGGAGCCGTTCGCCGCGTACTTTCTCCCGGACTACAACGTGATCGCGGCTGCTGACAACTTCGACCCGTCAACGGTGCACGCTGCGAAGGATGCGGTTTACGCCGTCGACGCGCCGAGCTCATTCGCGCGGGCCGTCAATTTCCGACGACGGCATGACCGGCTTTGGGCGCTCTTCAATCGCCGCTACTTCGAAGCGTCCGTGGAGCCCTTGTCCGGCTGGATCAAATTTGGCGCAGGATGGTACGGCGAGGAGAAAGGCGACGACGGCGATTCCTGGCGTTGGATGGGACCCCAGAGTCACACGCTGCTCGGGCCGCTGGCTCATCGCGCCCAACTCGAAATCCGAGTCACCTTTCCGCTGCAAGGTGAGCCGCCACCCGTAGCCACGGTGATGGTCGACGGCCGCGTCGTCGATCGCTTCGTTCCGAAACAGACCGACGTGGAGCGTTCGTACGTCGTCGACTCGCGAAGCGGCGCGCCGGACGAGCTGGTCCTCTCCGTCGATCATGTGATGAATCTCGCGCGCGCGCACCGCGGCGCCGATGCGCGCGACCTCGGCATCCAACTGCACCGCATCCTCTGGAAAGCGGCTCCGTAGCGCTACTTCGTGAACGCGATCGACTGCGGGCGCCAGGTCTTCACGCGCTTGCCGTCCTTGATCGGCGGAGTGAAATGCACCGCGCGCATCGCCCGAACGGCGGCGTCATTGAAGCCGAAGCGTCCATCGCCGCGCAGGACTTTGACGTCGGTCACATCGCCGTTTTCCGAGATGAGCGCGGAAAGGATGATGGTCGCCTCGGCATGCTGCTGCGCGGCCAGAGGCGGATAGTACGGTTTAATCTTTGAAAGCGGCTCCGGCAGCTTGTCGAGCTCCGTGACGTCGACGACGTCGCCTTCTCGGATCGTGGAGACCGGCGCCTGCGTCACCGGCGGCGCTAACGCCGACGTCTGCGGCTGCGAAACGACCGGTTGTTGCTGTGCAGGTGCTTGCGTCTGCGTCAAGGGCTGGGCGGCCACGCGGCGCTGATCGAGTGCGGCCGCGGAGCCGCGGTCGTCGGTTTGCTGCTGCGATTGCTGCGGCGTGATCAGGCTGGCCGTCTGCACCGGCGCGTTCTTCGACTGCTGCTGCTTGAGCTGCCGGTTCATGTCGGCCTGCAGCTTCATCATCTCTTCCTGCATCTTCTGCTGCACGGCGGCTTCGAATGCCTTCTTCTGCGCGGCAGGATCGAGAGGAGCGGTCGTTACGTTTGCAGGAGCGGTCGTCGTCGGAGCCGCTGCGATGACCGGCTGCGAGATCACTTGTGTCTTCGGAGGCGCGGCCTTGTGCACGACCGGCACAGGCGGTTTCGGCTTGAGCAGGTAGAACGCCCCCGCGGCGACGGCGATGACGACGGCGGCAGCGGCGGCATAAAGCGGCATGCGATTCTTCGCGGGCGCTTCTTCGGACGACGGCATCGGTGTCACGGCGGCCATCGGCATTTCCGCGTAGGCGGCGGCATTGACTCTCGATTCCTTTTCGCGCTCCAACGCTTCGCCCTCCAGCTCCTTCTTGAGCAGATTGCTGAGATAGAAGGCGAGGTTGAACGTCGACGCGGAGTAGTTGCCGCCGTGCACGAGCGCGGACAACACCTGCTTCATGTCGTTGACCGTTGCGTAGCGCGCAGTCGGATCAATGGCCAGCGACTTCTCGATGATGGCGCGGAGATCGTCGGGAAGCGGCTGTCCCGAGAACGTCTTCACGGCGCGAATCGTCTGCGCGAAGGCGCTGCAGGTGACGGCATCGGGCGGCTCGAGGCCGGTAACGAGCAGATAGAGGATTGCGCCGAGCGAATAGACATCCGTCGTCTTCGAGACTTCGTCCGAGGCGCGGTACTCGGCCGCGAAGTAGCGTCCCAGTTCCGACGCTACGGCCGTTTCCGACATCGAGGCGATGAGGCCCTTGCCGAGTTGCTGCCCGCCGACGCGAATTTCGCCCTCGTCCGTGATCCAGACGAATTGCGGGATCAGCGCGCCGTGTGCGAGGCGATTGCCGAGGTATCGGAGATCGGCGGTGGTGGCGAGGGAGAGCGCGACCTTCTCGGCGATGACGATGGCCTGATCGAGCGGAATCGGATTCGGACTTACGCCTGCGCCGCCGCGCGCGCGATCGACGATATGGCGCAGCGACCGGCCGCCCGAATACTCGTGCGCGACGAACGGGACGCCGTTCGCGACGTCGATCGTCTGATCCTTGGCGAAGGTCGTTCCGGCCAGCAGCGGCACGAGGTTGTGCGCCTCGCCGGCGCTCGCCGTCAGAGCCGCGCGGTTGCCGCCGAGGAGCCGCCGAACCGCCATCGTCGGTCCGAGCTGGCCGTTGTCGACGCGCCCCGCGCGCCACAGATCGCCGAGAGCGTCGGTCTCGAGCTTCTTGAACAGGATGAACGAACCGAACTGCTCGTACGGACGGTTTTTCGCAGACATACTCGCCGGACCCCCAGATTTTTGCGGTGCGGGGGAGGATAGCACGAAAGGTTATTGCGAGTAAGTTATTTGCCGGTCTGCGTGCCCGCCGCCTGTGCCGCGCGCTGGTCGCGGTACCACTGCACCTGGTAAATCTGCACGTTGCGGTCGTGATCGGCGATGTTCGTGGCAAAGGCGTGCGTGCCGTCATGTTTGGCGACGAAGTAGAGGAAGTCGCTCTTCGCCGGCGCCGCCGCGGCCTGCAGCGACGCCAGTCCGGGATTCGCGATCGGACCAGGCGGGAGGCCGTGAAACCGATAGGTGTTGTACGGCGAATCGATCTGCAGGTCGGCCTTGCGGATGTTGCCGTCCCACCGTTTGGCGAGTTTAAACGCGTAGATGACGGTCGGATCGGCGCCGAGGAGCATCTTGCGGTTGATGCGATTGAGATAGACGGACGCAACCAGCGGCCGCTCCTGCGGCATGCGCGCCTCGGTCTCGACGATCGAGGCCAGCGTCACCGTTTCGTGCAGATTGAGGCCGGTGGTGATGTAGTTCATCTCGCCGCCGAAGTGCTTGCGGAAATTCGTCACCATCGACTGCACGATGGCCCGCGGCGGCGTGCCCGGATTCAATTTGTACGTGTCGGGGAAGAGGTATCCCTCTAGCGTTTTCGCCTCCGGAGCGATGTCGTGGATCAACTCAGGATCGGCGGTGAGTTTGTCCCACTCGGCGTCGTGGCCGAAACCCTCCTGCACAAAGATGTGTGCAACCGCGAAACGGTCCAAACCCTCTCGAATCGTCACGCTCTTCGCTACGACGTCGCCTCGAATCAATTTGTCGAGCACTTCCTCGGCCGTCATCGCTTTCGAGAATTCGTAGATGCCGGCTTTGATGCTGTCGTTGTGCCGCGCCACCTTCATGTAAATCAACGGGATGTATTCGTCGCGAATGATCCCCTCGGACTCGAGGTGCTTGAGAATCGCCGATGTACGCAGCCCGTGGCGGACTTCGACGTCCTTGAACGGCTCGCTGTAGTTTTTGTACGGCGAACGCATCGCTCGCAGGAAGAACCAGCCGCCCGCTACAGCAAGGAGGATCGCGAAGACGCCGATCGTAGTCAGCGATTGCAGGAGCTTGCGGCAGCCGGAGCGGGCACGGGCGCGGCGGGCTATGACGCCCTCCTTGCCTGAGCGTCAAGATAGGACTGGAGAATGACGGCGGCGGCGTGCATGTCGATCTCGCGCTGGGCGTCGCGCCGTTTCGTGCCGCTCCCGCGCAGTTGGCGCGCGGCCTCGGC
>DATART010000347.1:0-8321 GCA_036264035.1 Thermoanaerobaculia bacterium
TCGTTGGGATGGGCCTCATGAGAAAAGCGAATGTTGAATGTTGAGTGTTGAATGTTGAATGTTGAATGCAACGGCATGGGACCTGCCGACCGCGGCCCCGCCGAAACATTCAACATTCAACATTGAACATTCAACATTCAACATTCAGACCTCCAGGACCAGTCCGTCGTACGCGAGGCGGATCCCCTCCGGCAATGTGGCCTCGACTGTCGCGTGATCGACTTCGTGGGTCAGGTGAATCAGCCACGTTTCGCGTGCGCCGATCCGCTGCGCGGCTTGCACCGCTTCATCGATCACGAAATGGGTTGGATGGCGCGGCGAGATCCGCAGGCCGTCGAGCGCGAGGATCTCGACGCCGTGCAGCAACTCCATCGTCGAGTCGGGGATGCCGTTCGTGTCGGTGATGTAGGCGAAGTTTCCAATGCGAAATCCGAGAATGGTCCAGTCGCCGTGGGTGACGGGGAGAGGCGTGATGGCGATGCCTTCGTGGACGAAGGGCGCGTCGATCTCGATGAGGTCGAGCTGCGGCTTGCCGCCGCCGATCTGCGAGTCGGACCAGATGTAGCTGAAGGCGCGCCGGATGGCCGCCGCCGTCATCGGATTCGCAAACGCCTGAATGGCCTCGCGCTGCCGGAAATTGAAGGGGCGAATGTCGTCGAGACCCATGAGGTGGTCGGAATGCGAGTGCGTGAAGAGGACGAAGTCGAGCCGCGGGATGGGGAACTTGAGGAGTTGCAATCTCAGATCGGGCGAGGTGTCGATGAGGAAGTACTTGCCGGCTGCCTCGATCTTCACGGACTGCCGCAGGCGTTTGTTTCTCTCGTCCGTCGACGTGCAGACCTTGCAGGAGCATCCGATGACTGGGACTCCCGTGGATGTTCCGCTGCCTAGGAAAGTGATGCGCATAAAAGCTTTTCACGCGGAGACGCGGAGACGCGGAGAGAAGCGCCTTTCTCCGCGTCCCCGCGTCTCCGCGTGATCAAATCGTCACCCACTCGAACGCTCCTGAAATCGGATCGATCGCCATCGCTTCCCCCGTCTCGTACCACGGCGGCAGCACGGTGATTGTCGGAGGTCCATCCAGCACTAGCTTCTCGTGAAAATGTCCAAAGACGACGTGCGTGAAGCCGGCGCGTGACCGGCCGAATGCCTGCATCTGTTCGATCGGCAGCCGCGATTTGTGTTTGAAGTTCGAGTCTGACAAGCGGCTCTCAATCTTGTCGACGAATCCGCGCGCCGTCTTCTTCGGGATGAACTTCAGCGCGAACTTCGACATCGCGTTCTTCGATGCCCATCGCCAGAAACGGTACGGGATGTCGCGGTCGTTGATCATGTCGCCGTGGATGATGAGGTACTTGTTGTCGCCCGCGGCGACCGCATACTCCATCGCGATATCGGTCACGCCTTGCTCCACGAATGAGCCGTGCAGGAAAAAATCGCGGTTGCCTTCCACGTAGTGGATGGGCGTACCACTGTCGCGCAACTCGCGAAAACGGGCGAAGACTTTCTCTACCGACGAGGTATAGAACTTCGGATCGGCGATCAGATAGTGAAAGAGATCGCCATTGAGGTAGAGCGCGCGCGGGCGAAGTGCGGCAAGGCGATCCAGCCAGGCCACGATCGGGCCTTCGCTGCCATCGGAGAGCCCGATGTGCGAGTCGCCGATAACGAAAATCTGTCCTGCCGGAATCACGCGGTCAACTCCTCGAGAACGAGCCGCAACTCGCCGTAATTTTGTTCGCTGAACGCGCAGAAGACGACGCGTTGCAGGGATCGCGCGTGCGGGCGGAAGTCGAGCGCCGTCGAAACCAGCACGCGCCAGCATCGTGCGGGATCGAAGCCAAACATCGCCGGCACCGGCGGCATGGCCACCGAAGCGATGGCCAGCTCCTCGGCACGTTTCAGCGCCGCCCAGACGGCGTTTCGCAGCTTCGCGTCTTCATCGCCGTCGCCGTTACGCGGCACGATGGCGTGGATGACGAATTTGCAGAGCACGTTGCCGCCGCTGGTGACGACGGCATGTCCGACCGGAACCGCACCGAATTCCGCTACCGGCTTGCTGGCCGAGGCCGGGTTGATGATGGCGTCGACCTTGAGGGAGTTGACGTCAGCGCGAAGGAGCTCGATTTCCATGCGTTAGAGCGCGGCATTCAGTTTCGCGCGCGGGTCCTCGCCGTACGCGGCGTCAATTGTGTCGGCGGCGTTGAGCACGTCCGTTGCCGCGTTCTTCGGCACGGTGATCTCGACGCGGTAGTAGTGATCGCCCGCCGTCGTCTTTTTCTTCACGCCCTTGCCGCGCAAACGGAAGGTCTGGCCCCCTTGCGTGCCCGCCGGAATGCGCGCCCGCACCGGACCATGAATCGTCGGCACTTCGACTTCGGCGCCGCGGATGGCTTCGCCGACTTTGATCGGCAGATCGATGTAGATGTCGTCGCCGCGGCGCTCGAACAGCGGATGCGCGCGGACGTGAATGAGCACGTTGAGATCGCCGGCCGGACCGCCGTTGTTGCCGGGCGCGCCTTTGCCGCGCAGACGAATGCGCTGTCCGTCCGACACGCCCTCGGGGATTTTGACCTTGACTCCCTTGCCGTTGAGGATGAGATCCATCGTCGTGCCGAGGATGGCGTCGCGAAAATCGATGGTCAGTTCGGCTTCGAGATCGGTGCCGCGTTCGGGACCTGGCTCAAATCCACCGCCGCCTCCTCCGCCGAAGAGGTCGGAAAAGATGTCGGTGAATCCGCCGCTGCCCGTTGAGCGGCGTCCGGCGCGGGCGCGGCCGGCGCCGCCGGTGAACTGCGAGAAGTCGAATCCGCCGAACGGATTTGCGCCTCCCGCAAAGGGATTTCCGCCCGGAGCGCCGCCGCGGAACGCTTCCTTGCCGAGGCGGTCGTACTGCTCGCGCTTCTCGGTGTCGGAGAGAACTGCATAGGCCTCAGAGACTTCCTTGAACTTGTTCTCGGCCTCTTTGTTGCCCTTGTTCTTGTCGGGATGGAACTTCTTCGCCAAGGCACGATAGGCCTTCTTGATGTCATCCGCGCCGGCGCTCTTTTTCACGCCGAGGATGTCGTAGTAGTCCCTCTCAGCCATCGTCAGGCCAAACGTTTTAGCACATGAATTGCTTCGCGGGCCGGTTAGAGAAACAATCACCCGCTCATGTACGGATCACTGGCGCGCCGCAACATTCTGACGATGATCCTCGCCGGCGGTATGGGCGAGCGGCTGTACCCGCTGACGCGCGACCGCGCCAAGCCGGCGGTGCCGTTCGGCGGCCGCTACCGCATCATCGACTTCGTCATCAACAACTTCATCAACTCCGGATTTTTCAAGATCAAGGTGATGACGCAGTTCAAATCGAACTCACTCATCGAGCACATCACGCGCACGTGGCGGCTGGTGCCGGAGATCGGCCAGTACGTCGACATCGTTCCGGCGCAGATGCGCAAAGGTCCGTTCTGGTTTCGCGGTACTGCCGACGCGGTCTTTCAGAATCTCGAGCTGATCTTCGACGAGCAGCCCGAGTTCGTCTGCGTCTTCGGCGGCGATCACATCTACAAAATGGATGTGAATCAAATGCTGCAGGAGCACCTCACCAATGACGCAGACCTGACCATCGCCACGATTCCGGTGCCGGTCGAAGAGGCACATCACTTCGGCATCGTGGAAGTCGACAGCGACTGGCGCGTGACCGGATTCGTCGAGAAGCCGAAGGAAGGCGCCAGGACGATTCCGGGCCGTCCGGACATGGTGCTGGCGTCGATGGGCAACTACATCTTCAAGGCGAACGTGATGATCGATGTGCTGCAGCGCAACGCGTTGCGCGACGCGGCGCACGATTTCGGCAAGGAGATCATCCCCGCCATGTATCCGCGGATGAAGGTGTTCGCGTATGACTTCGGGCAGAACTATGTGCCGGGCGAGGCGGAGCTGAACCGCGGCTACTGGCGCGACGTCGGAACGATCGATTCGTACTTTGCGGCGTCTCTCGATCTGGTCGCCGTCACGCCGCTGTTCAATCTGTACAACCAGCAGTGGCCGATGGTGTCGGCGCCGCTGAACCTGCCGCCGGCCAAGTTCGTCTTCGCCGACTCGAAATCGCAGCGCGTAGGAATCGCTACGGACTCGCTGGTTTCGGACGGCGTGATCATTTCCGGCGGCAACATCAACCGCTGCGTTCTCCATCCGCGCGTGCGCATCCATTCGTACACGGACGTCGATGAATCAATCCTGATGGACGGCGTCGAGATCGGACGCCATTCGAAAATCCGCCGGACGATCATCGACAAAGGCGTGAAGATTCCGTCCGGAACGACGATCGGCTACGACCTGGAAGCCGATCGCCAGCGCTTCACGGTGACCGACAGCGGGATCGTGGTTGTACCGAAGGGGGCGGAGATCACGGAAGGGGTTTTGGCTTAGAGAAAGGCGAATGTTAAATGTTCAATGTTGAATGTTGAATGAAACGGCTCGCACCATCGTGCCGTTGCTTCTCTCATTCAACATTGAACATTCAACATTCAACATTCCGTCTTTCAAACCGGATATCCTCGCCCGCCCATGACGACCAAGCCCCGCACCGACGGCCGCGCCTCTGATGAGATGCGCCGCGTTCTCATCACGCCGCATTTCAGCAAGCACGCGGAAGGCTCGGCGCTGATCGAGGTCGGCGACACGCGCGTCATCTGCACCGCATCGATCCAGGAAAAGGTTCCGCAGTTTCTCTATCGCACCGGCAAGGGGTGGGTGACCGCCGAGTACGGCATGCTGCCGCGCGCGACCAGCGAGCGCACCGACCGCGAAGCCGCGCGTGGCAAACAAGGCGGACGGACGATGGAGATCCAGCGCCTGATCGGCCGCTCCCTTCGCGCCGCCGTCAACGCCGAGTTCCTCGGCGAACGGACGATCTGGCTCGACTGCGACGTCATCCAGGCCGATGGGGGCACCCGAACGGCCTCCATCACCGGTTCCTTTGTCGCCCTCGCGCTCGCCCTCGGCCGCCTCTATCTCGATGGCAAGATCGTGACTTGGCCGATCAACTCGTTCGTCGCCGCCGTCTCCGTCGGCATCATCAACGGCACTCCCGCGCTCGACCTCAATTACGAGGAAGACTCGAAAGCCGGCGTGGACATGAACATCGTGGCCACGGACAAAGGCCGCTTCGTCGAGTTGCAGGGCACTGCCGAGGGCGCGACGTTCAGCGAAGATGAAATGACGGCGATGCTCGGATTGGCAAAGTCGGGAATCGCGTCGCTCGTCGAAAAGCAGCGCGAAGTGCTCGCGCCGACCTTGACGCGCGTCGATGCGATGTCGCGGGATCGGCTGAACAAGAAGTTCCGGTAGCCAGCTACAATTTCGCCAATGGCAAACGGCTCCATCATCGGCGGCGTCCTTGCTCCTCATCCGCCGCACATCGTTTACGGCGAGAACCATTGGCGCAACGAGCCGAAATCCGAATGCGGATGGGAAGTTCTGCGCTGGGGTTACGAGCGTGCGCGGAAGCATTTTCTGGAGAAGAAGCCGGATGTGTTCCTCGTGCACTCGCCGCATTGGCAGACGGTGATCGGCCATCACTTCCTCGGCATCCCTGAGTTTCACGGGCTGTCGGTCGATCCGATTTTTCCGAATCTCTTCCGCTTCAACTACGACATCAAGGTCGACGTCGAGCTGGCGGAGTTGATTGCCGAGGAGGGAGCGCGCGACGGGTTGATCACGAAGATGATGCGCAATCCGAATTTTCGCGTCGACTACGGCACGATCGTCTCGTGTCACATGATGAATCCGGAGTGGGACATTCCGATCGTCGGAATCTCGTCGAACAACTCGCCGTACTACTTCAGCAACGAGATGGGGCAGCAGCAGATGCTGCGCCTCGGTCAAGCCACGAAACGGGCGATCGAGAAAAGCGGACGGCGCGCGGTGCTGCTGGCGTCGAACACGCTTTCGCATCGTCACTTCACGACCGAGCCGGACATCCCCGAGGACATGTCGCGCGAGCATGTGTACGAGCACAGCGGCTATCTGTGGGACATGAAAGTGCTCGACCTGATGCGCAAAGGGCGGACGCGCGAGCTGATCGCGGTGCTGCCGGAATTCATGGACATGGCCGTCAGCGAAGTGAAGGCGGGATCGCTGGCGTGGATGCTGTCGGCGCTGGACTTCCCGTCGTATCCAGCCGAGGTCTATGGCTACTGGACGGTGATCGGAACGGGCAACGCCGTCGTCGGCTGGGATCCGCAGTTGAAAGCCGAGGCCACCACGCAGGGAGCGGCATGATCGCGGTACTCGCGTTCTTTCTCGCGACCGCATTTCCGTCCAACAGCAAGACTTCCTGGATGCGGCCGGAATCGTTCCATCTGGTGATCGGGATGAATCGCGCGGCGGCGATCACGGCGCTGGAATCGAACGGCTGGAAGACAAAAAAAGGCGATGCCGCGGGCCAGCTCGTCGTCGATTACGCCGACGACAAGTCGCTCACGCTGCAGTTCGCCGGCGAACGCTTGACGTCGATCCGCTTCGAGCTCTTCACGATCCTGCAGGAAGCTCCGAAGGCATTTGAAGAGGAGCGCGTGTTTCTTCGGCAATCTCTCGGCAAGCCGCGCCAGGGGACGAAGAAGATCCTCATCTACGATCACAAGCTGCCGAACGTGATGGCCGTCCTCTCCGCCGATCCGAAATCGGAGCAGGCGAAGAAGGGCGTGGGGATGCTGGTGGTGCGGTATTACGACCCTGCCGTGAAGTGACCCTGTCATCCGCCCTGTCATCCAGAGCCGCCGAAGCCACCTAGCGCGAAGCGCGGAGTGGCGCAGGACGGCGAAGGATCCCCGGCTGATAACCCGGAAAGGGCGGGGACTGCGCGTTAATACGACGGGTTATCAGCCGGGGATCCTTCGCCGTCCTCCGCTGCTTCGGGCTTCGCCTACGCAGCTACGGCGGCTCTGGATGACAGCGTCAGTTAGTCCCCGTAACCGCGGCCGTTTCCGCCACCTTCTTCTTCGCCTCGTACTTTGCTGATTTCCCTTCGTAGATGAAGATGCCTTCGCCGATGGTGCCGACGTAGAGGCGGGCGGTATCGAAGGGATCGAGGGCGACCGACGTCACCTCGGCGGTCCACGACGGCAGCGGGAACGAGCGCCAGTCGGAGTTTTTCGGTTCGGCCACGAGCATCTGGTGTTGCTGGCGCGACGTCAGGAAAACGAAGTTGTCGGTGCTGCGCGAGCCGCCGAAGACTGATGCGAACTGCGCGTCGGGCGCTTCCGTCTCCGTCCACTTGCCGTCGGCGGCGACGTGCCCGGCTTTGACGCCCGAGGAGCCGGCGATGAAGACGAGTTGCTCGTGTCCCGAGCCGCGAACGGCCAGGGTGCGGCCTTTCGACGGTGCGCCGTCGACGGCCAGCCACTGCGTGCCGTCGAACGCGCGGAGACCGGCATTCGTGAGCGCGAAGAGCGCGCGCTTGTCGCCGAGGTTGCCGACCGCGATATCGACGGAGCGGTTCTCCGCACCCGCGAGGCGATACCAGCTCTTGCCGGAATCGCGGCTGGTGAAGACGCCTTCCGCGGTCGCGGCAAAGTAGCGAACCTTGTTGAAGCGGAGCACTTTGTCGACGCGGATCGGATAGCTGGCCGGCGGCGCCTGCGACCACGTCTCGCCGTCGGCGCTCCAGAAAAATCCCTTTTCCGTCCCCGCCACGAACTTCACCTCGGCGTCCTCGGTGATGACGAGCGAGAGGATTTGCGGCAGGTCGTTGGTCGGCAGCTTCTTCCACGTCGCACCCGCATCGGCCGAACGATAGATGCCGCTCGACGACCCGCCGAATGCCACCGCGGCGTAGACGTTCTTCGGTTGCGCGGCGTCGGCTGCGATCGAGGTGATGGTGAGATTGCGCAGCCCGTCGCACGTGCGCGTGAACGTTTTCGCGTTGTCATTGGAGATGTAGACGCCGTCACCTTCGACGCCGAGGATGACGCGGCCGGGCCGCTGCGGATGGAGCGCAATCGTGTTGACGACCAGCGACTCGTCGCTGATCGTGTACCAGCTCTTGCCGCCGTCGTGGCTGCGGTACAGGCCCGCGACGGATCCCGCGAAAATCGTGTCGGGATCGCAAGGATCGAGCTCGATGTCGTGGATACGCCGGTTGTTGAATCCGTCACGATAGCGCGTCCAGTTCTCGCCTCGGTTCGGCGTCGCGTAAACCCAGCCGCACGTCGAGACCCAGACCTTGTCTGGGTTGTAGCGGTCGATGGTGATCGAGAACATGTCGGTATCGAGCACCATGCCGTTGTTGATCAGCTTCCAGGTTTTGCCGCCGTCGTCGGAGCGCGTTCCCT
>DATART010000380.1:0-15231 GCA_036264035.1 Thermoanaerobaculia bacterium
CAGCGTGATGCGCACCGCGTCGCAGCGCGACGAGGCCGCGTCGCGGCGTGATGCGCACCGCGTGGCAGTGCGACGAGGCCGCCTCGCGGCGTGATGCGCACCGTAGTTGTTCACCCCCCGAACTTCATCTCGGCCGACAACTGCAGCCGCCGGCCGGGAGAGACCGTAGTCGGCGAGAGGTAGAACGGCGAGCGGATGTTGCCGACATATCCGGCGAAATTCGGGTGGTTGAAAACATTGAAGGCATCGATGGCCAGCGTCAGCCCGCGTGACTTCTCGCCCTTCGCTTCGGTGAGCGCAATGTCATGCGACCAATGCATGTCGACCGCCGAGTAGCCCGACGCGCGCAAGGTGTTCCGGCCGACGCCGGCCGGCCGCGCGTTGCTCATGCCGGTGTGGAAGAAGTCGATACCGGCGGTTTCGGTGTAGGGCAGACCGGAAGCGAAACGCGCGGAGAGGCCGAGGTTGCCCCATCGGCCCGCGGAGAGTGTGGTGAGGATGTTGAGACGATGGCGGACGTCGAAATCGGCGGGACCCCATTCGGTGGCTAACGGCGCGTACTGATTCGATGGATACCAGTTGATGCCGCCGGTGTTGTTCATGGCGCGGCTGAACGTGTACTGGATTTGTCCGCTGGCGATTTTCCTGTAGCGTCCTCGCAGCGTCAGCTCGAGCGCGTCGGAGCGGAGGCGGCCGTCGGAACGGATCTCCTGCACATGGCCGAAACTCGGATCGGGCACCATCGTGAAATCGGGCGGAAGCGGAGCGTTGGTATCGACGGAACGGAAGAGATGATGTCCACGCGTGCCGCGGTATCCGGCGGTGAGCGAAATCGTTTTGCTGAGCTGCCGCTCCACGTTGAGGCTGTACTGAAGCGAATACGGAATCTGCACGCCGGGCGCGAGCCTCGTAACGTTCGTCGGGATGCCGGACAATGACACACCGCCTGCGAATGGATCGGGATACGAGGGATTGAGAATCGTGAACGAGCGCAGCGTCGCGCCGTCATGCAGCATGAGATTCGCGATCGGACCGACGCCGGTGCGGTCGTAGAAGACGCCCGCGCCGCCGCGCACGATGGTCTTGCCGTCCTTGCGCGGAGACCAGGCCAGCGACGCGCGCGGCGCGAAATTGTTCGCGTCATGAAAGAAGGCCTGCCAGTCGTAGCGGAGGCCGATGGACGCCTGCAGGTTCGGCCGCAGCCGGATCTGGTCCTGCACGAACGCTCCATACTCCCGCCACCAGAGCGAAACGTGTCCGCTCCCCTGCTGCAGCGTGTACGCGTACGGATGCCCGGCGGCGTAATCGGCCAGCGTGGCAAAGCTGAACGTGCCGCCCTGGTTCGTTTCGTCGTCCCACACGCGACGGTTCAGATTCGGGACTTGCACGCCGAACTTCACGATGTGCCTGCCGTGCGAGAGCGTGACGATGTCGTTCAGTTTCCCGCCCGACTCGGTACGCAGGATGGTCGACTGCGCTCCCCCGCCGACGAATGCGTCGCGGACGACGATGGCTGGAAGCGCGCTGACGCTGATCGACGGCTCCCGGTCGAACTCGAGCGTCAGCTGGAACTGATTCAGGCGTTCCGGCGTCAGGATCGAGTGGACAGTGAAGAAGAGATCATCCTCACGCGACGACGCATTCACGCCCGCCTGCGGCAGCACCACGCCGCCTGCGCCCTGCAGCAGGTTCGCGGAGCGCTTCCAGTTGATCTGTAGCGAGCCGCGATGCTTCTCGTTCCAGTCGTGGCTGACGCGAGCCATGAACTCGGTATTCGTCGCCGGCGCGCCCACCGTCTCATCGAGCGGACCGGCCGGCGTGAGCGCGTGGACGACGGCGGCCGCATCATCGTTCTGGCGGGAGAAGGTGAAAAGAAATGACGTTCGCTCCGACGCGAGCGGGCCGCTGAGCACCCCCTCGATCGCCTGCCGCTGCTCGGGCGGTTTCGACGGCGCGAAATAGCTGCGCGACGCCAGCGCGGCGTTGCGGAAGGTGAAATTCAGATTCCCGCGAAGATGTCCCGACCCCGGCTTGGTGATGATCTCGATTCGTCCGCGGCCGGGCCGGCTCGATTCCGCGGAGTACGGATCGTCGTTGATCGAAATCTCCTGCACCGCCGATTTCGGCACGCCGGCGCTTTTCATTTCCACGCCGTCGACGACGATCGTCGCGCCTCCGGTGGCCACGGAGGCAGGATCGAGAAATTGCGACAAGGCGCCGACGAGGTTCTGATCGAAGACGGGCAACTGATCGAGCGTCGATCCGCTGACGGTGGTGGTATCGAGATTGGCGGCGGCATCGACGGTCGGCCTGACGTCATCCGCGGTGACGTCGACCGATTCTTCGACGGTGGCCAGCGACAGTTTCAGGACGAGCGGCGCCATGCCGGCAGCGACGGTGACGTCGCGACGCAGCGGCTGGAACGCGTCCGCGGCGACCTCGATGCGCGTACGGCCAGGAGCGACGGCGTCGAAGTGGAACTGGCCCAGATTGTCCGTGGTGGTCGAGGAACCTTGAAGCGAAACGGTCGCTCCGGCTACGGCGCTGCCGGAGGGATCGACGACCGTGCCGTTGATGGAGATCAGTGTGGCGAGGAGGAGGGCGTTGAATAGCATTCGGGGCGGAAGGATAAAGCGGGTTCGTTAAACGAAGGGGAAACGTTTTCACGCGGAGGCGCGGAGGCGCGGAGAAAGAAAAGCCCGGCCACGAGGGCCGGGCTGGAGTTCACGACGTGAATGAACGTTACTGCACGCAATTACGTGCGGAATTCGAGTACTCCGGCTGGTAACCGTAGCCGTTCGAGATGAACAGGCCCTGCCAGGCGCACTTGTCGTCGGCTTCGTAGCCGACGGCGTCGTACCAGCTTGTGCCGTACGGGTCCGTCAGTGCTTCGCGGGTCTCGTGAATCATGAAGTGGTTCGCATTCTGGTTCGTCGTCCATCCGGAGGCCGAGCAGCCGCTGCAGTTCGGATATGGCTCGATCGAATACTTCACGCTGCTGGAGAGGTGTGCGCCGTCGCCGCTGCTGTGGTACGCGCAGTACTGAAGGTTCGGACCGCCGCAGGAGGTGGCGCCGCTGCCATCATCAGAGTAGTAGCCGCTCGGGATGAAGACTTCATAGATGGTGTTCGTGCTGGCGTAGAAGCCGGCCATCTTGGCGACTTCCTGCTGCACCATCACGTCCGTAACGCGCGTCGACGACGGATTGGACGAGTCAAAGAGGTCGGTGCCGCCGAAGGGGTTTCCCGCGGTGACGCCGTACTGAGCGAGCATTCCGGTGTGGGGAACGATTCCACTGTTTCGGAAGGACTGCGCGTTCTGGTAGTACGAGGACGACATCTTCGTGTAGCCCCAGAAGATACAGACCACTTTGCCGCCGTTCATGACGCCGCCGCCGTGGTTGATCAGGTTGCCGCTGCCCGCTGCAAACCCAATCTTGTTCGAGGCACCATCGCCGTTTCCGTTGTTGCCATCGCCATTACCGTTGTTGCCGTTGTCCGGATTGGTCGCATGGTGTCCCGCTTTCGGGTTCAGATCGTTGGCGTTCTGAGCGAAGGCGGAGGCGGCGACGAGGGTTAGTGACGCAACTACGACTAAGAGTTTCTTCATGATTTCCCGTTTCTCCTTGGGCCGCTTCCAAGAGCACGGGAGATGCCGTCGCCAAAATTCGCGTAAGTTGTTGAAAATACGAAGATGGCTCTCCGCGAACGGGTCAGCCAAAAAGCCAATTGGCCATGTTCCCCCGGTGGACACATGACCCATTGCTTAACGACTGACCCGCCTCGAGGCGGCGAATCGGCTACCGATGACCGTGACCGCGGAATCCGCCGCCGCGATATCCGTAGTAGCCGCCGCGATATCCGAATCCGCCGAAGCCGAAGCTGAGCGAGAAGCTCGGGCGGTACCAGAACGGATCGTAGTAGTAGTACGGGTCGTAGTAATACGGTGAGGCGACGACCACGCGCGGCGCGACGTAGCCGCGGTCGCGGTAATCGCCGTTGTTGCGGTCGTTGCGGCGCGAGTCGGCGGCATCGACGACGGCCTTGATGACCGATTTCGACACGTGCGCGTCGGTCATGGCGATGACGTCGTCACCGGTAACAACGATGCGCGCGTCCGTCTTTTCGATGTAGTCGAGGATCGTATCCTCGGCCACGCCAGCCCGCGTCATGCGGATCACTTCGTCGACGGCGTTGCGCTGAACGGCGAAGAGCGGCGCGGCGACGAGCACGAGAAACAGCGCTGCGACTGCCTGGATGATGCGATGTTTCATTTGGAGTCTCCCTGTTGGATTCGGTTGCAACACTCCTTCGCGCATGCGACGGCTGAGCCAGTTCGCATTTCGGAATCCGTGAGAGGTAACGGCGCCGCCATCGGCGGTCGCGCTCCTCGATCGAGGACACAGCGTCCGCGAAAACGGCCATGGCTACGAGGTCTGAAATCGCGTAGGCTCCCTCGATGCGAAATCGCTTATTTGCGCTGACGATCGCCCTCTCCGCAGTGACCGGGAACGCGCAATGGTCGCAGTTCGCCGGGAACTCCGGCCACACGGGCAACGTGACCATGCTCGCGCAACCGCTCGGGCATGTCCTGGCGGACATCTTTTATGACCCGTTTCTATCGTCCGCGCCCGGAGCGATTCACTACGCGGTTCCGCTCCTCGACGGCGACGACGTTTTCATGGCCTTTAAAGAGGAGTTGATCATCGGCCCTTTTGAGGGCGTGCCCACCTGGGGTGTACAGCGCTTCCAGTGGGAAAACGGGAAGCTCGTCCAGAAGTGGTCGGCAGGAACGGACTGGGCACCGGTTCCGGATTCCGGGTGGGAACCTTCGATGCAGCCGGTGCTGGCGAACGGGTTCGTCTACCTACCTGCGGGCGGAGCCACCCTCCTCAAGGTGAATCGAGACACGGGCGCCACGATCGCACGTATCAATCCGTTCGCAAGCCTCGATTCCGCCACCTTCATTTCCGGCCCTCCGACCGCCGATGCCGCCGGCAACATTGTTTACGGCGCCTTCCGGCTGAACCTGAACGCGCCATGGACCAGTGATGTCACCGCATCCTGGATGGTGCGCGTCACCGCCGGCGGCACGGCAACCGCGGTCCCGCTCGCGCTGCTCGTATCGAATGCGCCGAGCGCGTCCGCGCAATGCACGTCGCACTTCGCAGGCGGTACGGTGCACCTGCCGCCGTCTCCCGGCGCGGTCGCGCCGACGACGGTCTGCGGCTCGCAGCGGCCGGGACTCAACGTTGCGCCGGCCGTTGCCGCCGACGGCACGATCTACATCGTCAGCCGCGCGCACCTCAACGAACGATGGGGATACCTCGTCGCGGTCAATCCCGATCTCACGCCGAAGTGGAACGTCTCGCTGCGAACGCGCTTCAACGATGGATGCAACGTCCTCCTCCCCGCAGGGACCTGTTCGGCAGGTGCCACGACGGGCGTCGATCCCACGGACAACCTCCGCGGCTCCGGCGCCGTCACCGACTTCTCAACGTCCTCGCCGGTGGTGCTGCCCGACACGACCATCCTCTACGGCGCATTCACCAGCTACAACGACGGCGAGGGGCATCTGATGCACTTCACGGCCGCCGGCGCCTACCTCGACGCGTACCCATTCGGCTGGGATACGACGCCCGCCGTCTGGCCGCACAACGGGACGTTCTCCATCGTCACGAAGCACAACTCCTACGGCGAGCTTGACCTCCGGCCCGATCCGGGCGAATTCATCGTGCAACTCGATCCGAACCTCAATAAGCAGTGGGAGTACCGCAATCCCTCGCGGCAGGTCTGCTTCGAAGGCGACTGCGTCGAAGAGGAACTCGGATTCGAATGGTGCGTCAACGCCGTCGCGATCGGCGCAAACGGCACCGTCTACGCGAATGCCGAGGATGGGATTCTGTACGCGATCGGCCAGGGAGGCGTGCTGCTGGACAAGATTGCGCTGGCCGGACCGCGCGGCGCGGCATACACGCCACTGGCCATCGACGCGCAGGGACGCGTCTACGCGCAAACCGGCGCACACCTCTTCGCGGTGGGCGGCTCGCGTCCGAGGAAACGGGCCGTTCGATAGGGTCTCCTCCGCCCCTCGGCGGTCTCCGCGTGAACCGTCCCCTGCCCCAACACTCCCTGCTGCAACTTTCGGCGCTCAAATCCGTTGACATCTACATTCCCAACCGCCCGGGCTGTGTAACGCCCGTCCTGGAGTGAAACGTCTCATGACTGCTGGCCCATTGACATCTGTCGCCAAGCCGAAGAAATCGCGCAAGAAGTTGTACTGGATCATAGGCATCGTCCTGGTCCTCGCTATCGCCGCCGTTGCGTTAGGCATGGCGAAGAAGCGCGAGAAGCCGATTCCCGTGACGACGGAAAAGGCATTCCGGAAGACGATCACGCAGCTCGTCACCGCCACCGGCAAGATTCAGCCGGAAATCGAAGTGAAGATTTCTCCCGAAGTGTCAGGCGAGATCATCGACATGCCGGTGAAGGAAGGACAGATCGTGCACAAGGGCGATCTGCTGCTGCGCATCAAGCCGGACACGTACCGTGCGCAGGTCGAAGAGCAGCAGGCCGCGCTGAGCGGCGCGCAGGCCGCGATCGCGCAGCATAAGTCGCAGCTTGCGAAAGCCGAGGCGGACTACCAGCGCGCCAACAAGCTCTTCGAGTCGAAGCTCATCCCCGAATCCGACCGCAAGTCGGCGCAGACGAACTACGAGATCGCGCAGTCCGCGCTCAATGCGTCGCTATTCGACGTCCAGCGCGCCGAGGGTGCGTTGCGGCAGATCAACCAGGCGCTGTCGAAGACGACCATCGTCGCGCCGACCGACGGCTCCATCAGCTCGCTCACCAGCCGCCTCGGCGAGCGCGTCGTCGGAACGAGTCAGTTCGCCGGCACGGAAGTGATGCGCATCGCGGATCTCAGCAACATGGAAGCGCGCGTCAACGTCAACGAAAACGACATCGTCAACGTGAAAGTCGGCGACGTGGCCCGCATCAGCGTCGACGCCTATCCGGACCGCAGAATCGCCGGAGTGGTGCGCGAGATCGCCAGCACTGCCACCACGAACAACGCCGGGACGCAGGAGCAGGTGACGAACTTCGAGGTAAAGATCAGCGTCATCGACAAATCGGTGCGGCTGCGGCCGGGCATGAGCACGACCGCGGACATCGAGACGGCCACGGTGCAGAACGCGATCGCTGTGCCGATCCAGAGCGTGACGGTGCGCAGCACGGACAGCAAACTTTCGCCCGAGGAGCGCGAGAAACAGAGCGCGCAGAGCGTGACGAAGGACGACGACAACAAAGCCGAAGTTTCGAATCAGACGCTGGAGAAACAGAAGGAGCGCGAGCGCCGCGACAAACTGGAGCGCGTCGTCTTCATCAAGAGCGGCGACATCGTGCGCATGCAGAAAGTCGAGACCGGCATCGCCGACACGACGTTCATCGAGATCAAGAGCGGCATCAAACCGGGAGACGAAGTCGTCTCCGGAAGTTACACCGTCATCAGCAGAAAGTTGAAGGACGGAGCGAAGGTCGAGATCGAGAAAGTGAAAACATAGTTGTCTGTTGTCGGTGGTCTGTTGTCGGGAGTAGGGAGTCGAAGAAGATAACGACGATCGTTGTCTATCCGACTCCAGCTCCGACACCCGACAGCCGATAGCCGACAGCCGACAGCCGAGAACAGACAACAGACAACGCACATGAAAGACCTCACCATCGAGCTCACCGAAAGTTTCCGGATTGCGTTCAGCCAGATCCGCGCGCACAAGATGCGCTCCATCCTGACGGCGCTCGGCGTGATCATCGGCATCATCGCGGTCACGCTCATGGGGTCGGCGATCAGCGGCATCGAGGTCGGTTTCGAACGAAGCCTGGCCGTGATCGGCGACGACATCCTCTACGTGGAGAAATGGCCGTGGCACAACGTCGATGACTGGTGGAACTACCGCAACCGCCGCCGCATCGAACCGCAGTACGCCGACACGCTCAACCGCCTCATCGCGGCGACGCCGAATTCGCAGCTCATCATCGCCGTGCCGACGCTGAATACGAATCAGAGCGTCAAGTACGGCGACAATGAGGTGAGGGGCGTCTTCACGCAAGGCACGACCGACGATTTTCCGATCACGTCGACCGCGCAATTCAAGGAAGGGCGTTTCCTTACGCCGATCGAGTCGCGCGGCGCGCGCAATGTCTGCATCCTCGGCTACGACGTCGCCGACGCGCTCTTCCCGCACCAATCGGCGCTCGATAAGACGGTCATGATCGGCGGCAATCCATTCCGCGTCATCGGCGTCTACAGCAAGATGGGCACGTTCCTCGGGCTGTTCAGTTTCGACACGCAGGTGGTCGTGCCGATGTCCGCGTTCATGAAGACGTTCAGCGCCCGACTCAATACGTCGATCCGCGTGAAGGTGAAGGACAAGAACCGGCTGGCCGCCGCGCGCGATGAGCTCACCGGCGACATGCGCCGCGTGCGCGGGTTGCGTCCCGAACAAAAGGACGACTTCGAGATCAATGCCCAGGAAGGGCTGCGCAGCACCATCGAGCCGGTGAAGGCCGGCATCGCCATCGCGGGATTGTTCGTGACCGGACTGGCGCTCTTTGTCGGCGCGATCGGCATCATGAACATCACCTACGTCAGCGTGAAGGAGCGGACGCGCGAGATCGGCACGCGCAAAGCCGTCGGCGCGAGGCGGCGCACGATCCTGCTCCAGTTCCTGGTCGAGGCGATCTCGATCTGCCTCATCGGCGGCGGTGCCGGCCTGGCGCTGTCATTCCTGATGACGACCGGCGTGGCCGCGGCGTTCCCATCATTCCCAATGCAGTTCTCGGCCAGCCTGGTGATCACCGGAATGATCGTCTCCACGCTGACCGGCATCTTTTCCGGCTTCGCGCCAGCATTGTCGGCGTCAAGGTTGGATCCGATTGAAGCGCTTCGCTATGAGTGAAGTGGTCAGTGGTCAGTGGTCAGGAAAGAAAGATCGTCACTGATCAATGATTACAACCACCGACAACAGATCACAGACAACCGACAACACAGCTCTACTGACCACCGACCACTGACCACTGGCCACTGACTATGTTCTTCACCGAAATCTTCCGCATGGCTCTCGGTTCGTTGCGAACGAACAAGCTGCGCTCCGCGCTGACGATGCTCGGGGTGGCCATCGGTGTCTTCTCGGTCATCGGGGTGATGACGGCGCTCAGCGCCATTCAGGGATCCATCGAATCGGGCCTGAGCTTCCTCGGCAGCAACATCTTCCAGTTCGCCAAGTACCCGGTCATGAATACCCGCGATCCTGAAGAGAAGTTCGCGAACCGCCGCGACATCTCGCTCCAGCAGGCCACCGACTTCAAACGGCTGATGGAAGGACAGGCGCAGGCGATCGCGCTGAAGTGCTTCGACGGCGGCAAACCGGTGAGCTACGGCAACGTGACGCTGCAAGGGCGGACGCTGGTCGGCACGAACGAATACTTCCTCGCGGCGAACAGCTACACGATTGCGTACGGCCGCAACATCTCCCCTGATGACGTCGACCTCGGACGCGCGGTAACCGTCGTCGGCGCGTCGATTCAGAAGAAACTCTTCCCGAGTCAGCCGGCCGTCGGCAACACGATCAAGGTGAATTCGAAGCCCTACACGATCATCGGCGTACTCGACGAAAAGGGCTCCTCGTTCGGCAACTCGCAGGACGAGCTCGTGCTCGTGCCGATCACGAAATTCTTCTCCGACTTCGGCCACGAGCACCGCACCATCAACCTGGCCATCCAGTCGACGTCGCAGGCGACGTACAACGAGACGCTCGACAAGGCCATCGGCGCGATGCGCGCCGCGCGCGGACTGAAGCTCGGGCAGGACAACGATTTCGAGATCTATTCGAACGACACGCTCATCACCGCGTTCGCGCAGGTCGCCGACACCGTGCGCGCCGGCGCCTTCGTGGTCAGCGTGATCGCGCTGCTGGCCGCCGGCATCGGCATCATGAACATCATGCTGGTGAGTGTCACCGAACGAACGCGCGAGATCGGGGTGCGCAAAGCGATCGGCGCGCGCAAGTACGACATCATCAAACAGTTTCTGATCGAGGCCGTACTCCTCTCCGAGCTCGGCGGCCTGGCCGGAATCGCCACCGGTGTGCTCGGCGGCAACGGCGTCGCGCTGGCCTTCAGCATGAACATGGTGTTTCCATGGTTCTGGGCCATCACGGGGCTGGTGGTCTGCTCCGCGATCGGCATCGGCTTCGGGTCGTATCCGGCCTGGAAAGCAGCCTCCCTCCATCCGATCGAAGCGCTTCGATACGAATAACTTTGATTTTTGCGACAGCGCTGTACATCCGTACCGGATGGAGCGCATAATTCCCCGTCCAAAAGAGGGAGGTCCATCATGAAACGTGCAGCTTGGGGCTTGCTGTGCCTTGTTATTCTTGTTCCGGCGGCGGCGTTCGCCGACTCGCTCGACTCGATTGCGCCGAATTCGTTTTACTCGTTCGAGTTCGAACAGAACGCGACGCTTCATGGATCGAATCTCTTCGGCAACTTCTACGGCGGGACCGATCCGGATCACATCCTCCTGAGCACCGAGGTCCAGGTCAGCGGCCCCGCGGGCACGTTCGTGGAGGGCATCAGCGGCGGATCGCATAACGAGATCACCGGTGCCGACACGATCTTCATCGCCATTCCGGACAGCACGTTGCTCGTCGAGGGCCACTACTCCGTGACGGTGATCGCGCACGATGACGGGGGCGATCGCTTCATCGGTCCTGTCTTCTACGATGTCATCGCCCGTGCGATCCAACAGAATCCGCTGCTGGCGATCCCGGAGAACGTTTTCGCGGCCGCGACCAGCGCATCGGGAGCGAACGTCACCTTCTTCGTAAGCGGCACCAGTTTCGTCGATGCCTCACCGGTAGTTACCTGCGATCACCATTCGGGCGATCTGTACCCGATCGGCGAGACGATTGTCCACTGCACCGCAATGGACAGTTTCGGCAGCACCTCGGGCAGCTTCCCGGTCTTCGTATATGACAGCGGAGCTCCGGTTGTCACGGTGCCGGCGGACATCGTCACGAGCAATCCGGTCGTGACATTTACCGTGACAGCGACCGACGTCATCGACGGTCCTGTGACAGCGACATGCAACCCGCACTCCGGTGAGACATTCGACCTCGGCACAACGACGGTCCAGTGCATTGCCTACGATTCGCAGGGGAATGCCGGTTACGGCTCGTTCAACGTCACGGTGTCGAACGGACCGGTGCTGACGCTGCCCGGCGACATTACCGCCGAGGCCACGAGCGCGGCCGGCGCGGCGGTAACCTACACGGTGACGGCGACCGACAACGCCACGGTCGTCTGCACGCCGGCATCCGGATCGACATTCGCCCTCGGCACGACGACGGTCAATTGCAGCGCCACGGCATCGACCGGAACTACCAGCGGCAGTTTCAGCGTCACGGTGCGTGATACCACGCCTCCCACGATCACGGCTCCAAACGTGACCGCCGAGGCGACAGGACCGAGTGGTGCCGCGGTCACGTACAGCGCTACCGCGACTGACTTGGTCGACGGCTCCGTGGCAGTCTCATGCGATCACGCCTCCGGCTCGACCTTCCCGCTCGGAACGACGACCGTTCAGTGCACGGCGACGGATGCGCACAACAACACCGCGCATGCATCGTTTCTCGTCGTCGTGAGGGATACGACGCCGCCGACGATCGTTTCGATCACCGCCAACCCCAGCAGCCTCTGGCCTCCGAATCACAAACCGGTCGCGGTTACGGTCACCGTGATCGCGTCGGACCTTGTCGATCCGCACCCGACTTCGCACATCATTTCGGTTTCGTCGAATCAGCCGATCAATGGCATCGGCGACGGCAACACGACAACTGATTGGACGATTACCGGCCCGTTGACGCTCAACCTCCTCGCGGAGCGCACCGGAGGCGCCGACCGCGTCTACACGATCGTGATTGAGACGACGGATTTCAGCGGCAACGTCGCGCATGGGACAGTGACCGTGACCGTTGCCTCGTCACGCGGACGCGCAGTTCACTAGTAGTTCGTCACACGCTTCATCACGAGCCGCGGCCGGATTTCCGGCCGCGGCTTTTTTTGTCCTCAGAACGCGCGCTTGTAGGTGAAGAGGAACGCCTTCGGCGCGCAATTGCGGATCGGAGGCGCGAAACGGGCGTTGCGGACTTCGTCCTCGGCCATCGCAGCCAGCGAATTGTCTTTCGTATCGTTCGAGACGACGCGCGTTGAGGTGACGATGCCTCTTTGGTCGACGCTCGCTTCAATGACGACCATGCCGTGCGCCCCCTTCTCGAAGAATGCCGGCTTCGGCGCGGTGATGAACGAGTAGTTGCTGTCTGGTGGACAGCCGCCGCGCCGGGGCCGTGCCGCAGCGCCTTCGCGCACGACCAACTGCGCCGCCACCCAACCGGTCGTGCCGTCATTGAGCTTCACGCGAAGCCAGGAGCCGGAATCACCGACCACCGTCAGCCGTTCGCCGCGCCGCGCATGGCCGATGATTTCCGCGGAGGTCGAAGCATCGGCTCGGATGTTCAGAGTGCTGACGTTGACCTGGACCGTGCCGGTGGCTTGCTCCTCCGCACGCGCAGGCGCGGGCGCAGGAGCCGCGGGACGCGGCTCGGGGGCCGGCACAGGCGCTGGCGCGTTGCCGCCGCATGCGGCGAGAAGCAGCAACGCGGCGGCCGCGATCCGTTGCTTCACGACGCCAGCCGCTTCACGAGCACGTAGAGAAATTGCACGCTGTCATAAAACGAGTCAATGCGTACGCGTTCGTCTTTGCCGTGGGCACGGCTGTCGGCCAACTCACCGAACAAACCGGAAACGCCGTACGTCGGGATGCCGGCGTTGCGCAGAAAGAGTCCGTCGCTCGCGCCGGCCGCCATCAGCGGCATCACCGGCGTACCGGGCCAGAACTCGTTCGTGACGTCGGCGATCGGTTTCATGACCGCGGGCGTCAACGGGGAGGGCACGCTCGGCTTCGGCTTGTCGATCCAGCTGATCTCGATGCCGGGATCGTTGAGGACATCCGCGATCGTGTCGCGCACCGCATCGGCCGACTGGCCCGGAAGCACGCGGCAGTTGACGGTCGCCTTCGCCATCTGCGGCAGCGCGTTGTCGGCGTGCCCGCCTTCCAGCCGCGTGGCCACGCACGTCGTCCGCAGCTGATTGTTGTACGCCGGCGTCTCCGACAGCCGCGCCGCAGCAGCGGGATCGCCGGTCGTGACGCCCTTCATATCCGCCGCGGTCTGCCCTTCTTCGATTTTCGACATGCGCTCGAAATACGTCCGCGTCACTTCGTTGAGGACGACCGGGAACTCGTACGTTTCGAGACGCACCAGACCATTCGCCAGCTGATAGATAGCGTTGTCCTTGCGCGGCGCGGAACTATGGCCGCCTTTGTTGCGCGTCGTCAGACCGAACGTGACGTAGACTTTTTCGCTCGCGCCGACACCGTTGTACAACCGGCGTCCGTCCTTCAGCCGGCCGGAGCCGCCTTCATTCAGCGCGAACGCCGCATCGATCAGCGGACGATGCTCGTTCAGCAGCCACGTCACGCCATTGAAATCGCCGCCGGTCTCTTCGTCCGAGGTGAGCGCAACGATGATGTCGCGATTGGGAACGAAGCCTTCCTGCTTCAAACGAATCAGCGTGGCGATCCAGATCGAGGCCATGGCTTTGTCGTCGCTCGTGCCGCGTCCGTAGTAGTAGCCGTCCTGCTCCGTCAGGACGAACGGATCCATCGACCAGTCCTCGCGCTTCGCCTCGACGACGTCGAGATGCGCGAGCAGCAGCAGCGGCTTCTCCTTCCCCGTGCCGTGCAGCCGCGCCACGAGGTTTCCCTTCTTCGGATTCGCCGGGACGAGCACCTGAACGTCGGCCGGCGGATATCCCGCCGCCGTCAGCCGCGCCGCCATCGCTTCGGCGGCAGTGGTGTTGTTGCCGACGGAGTTCGTGGTGTTGATCTCGACGAGCTGCTTGTAAATGTCGAACGCAAGCTGCTTCGTCTTCGCATCGAGTGCGGGCGGCGCAGCGGAGGCTGAGATGGCGGCGAAGAACGCGAAAAGAACGATCCGTTTCATGGCGGCGGATTGTATCTGCGTCCATCCGCGTCATCTGCGGACACGGTTTTATCCGCAGATGACGCAGATGAACGCAGATTGAGAATGAGAGCTAGAACACCTCGCCGATCCAGAATTCTGTCCGGAACTTGCCGTAGACGTTCCGGAGGTCGGTGCGTTTCGCGAAATCCCAATGCAGCTCGAGGCCGAGCATGTTGAAGGAGACGCCGTAGCCAACCGCGGCCACGCCGTTGACGAGGCGGCGGTCCTTCATGAAGGTGTACGGCTGTCCGGGAAGCTTTGCGCCGCCGATATCGAAGAAGAGGTTGGCGCGGATGCCTGTGAAGGCGATGATCGGCGTGGCCAAGACGTCGATGAGCGGAAAACGCAGCTCGACGTTCGCGTACGCCGCCTGCGTCCCGATGATGGACCGGAACTCGTAGCCGCGCACGGTGTTCAGACCGCCGAAGTAGTAAAAATTGGGGAAATCGCCGCGCGAATAGCCGACGAACAGGCGCGTGGCCAGGAGTGCGCGCGAAGAGATCGGCAGGTACTGGCGCGCGTCGAGCGTGTAGTCGTTCGTCAAAATCGAGCCGCCGCTTCCGCCGATGCTGTTCTTCGATCCGCGATGGATGTTCGGCGCGAACAGTGTCCCGATTTCGTAGCGATGCCCGGAGATCGGCCCAAACTCCTTGAACGAGGTCGTGTCGCCGCTGAAGCTTCCTGAGACGAGCGGGAAGTTGTCGCGCCGGCTGATGAAAAAGAGATTGCCGGCGTCGTCGAGAAAGGGATAACTGACGTCCCGCGCCTCGTAGCCGCCGCCGAAATCGAGCCGGTGATAGCGGTCAAACGGATGGCTGAGAATGCCGACCGCGCCTGTCTCGCGGTAAAGCTGATGGCGGTCGATCGTGAAGTCGTTTTCGGTCGACAGCGTCGAATAGAACGCCCGGCTGTCGAAGACGCGGAAGCCCCAGTTCGTCCGGTTGTGAAGATCGAGATAGAGAAAGTCGAAGTTCGAAAAAGACGACACGGAATCGAGCGAGGCGATGAAGCGGCGGTCGCCGAGCATGTCGCTCATGTAAATGACCGAACGCGAGACCAGGAGATTGTCCGAGGTCACGCCGGCGTTGACTTCC
>DATART010000401.1:0-7414 GCA_036264035.1 Thermoanaerobaculia bacterium
GTCACGAATACGACGACCGGCTGCCGTCGGTGACGAGGGCCGATCTCGAGCGCCGTCACGCGCAAACGAAGGCAGCGCTGGCAGAGCTGGCGGCACTCGATCGCACGAAGCTGCCGCCGGCGGAGGTTGTCAACTACGACATCTTCAAACAGCGGCTGGAGGATTCCTCGGCATCGTTCGAGCTCGGCGACTACCAGGTTCCGTTCAACGCCGACTCCGGATTCCACTCCGGCTTCTCGCGGCTGCCGAAAGACGTTCCGCTGGCGACGGTGAAGGACTACGAGAACTACATCAGCCGTCTCAAAGCGTGGCCGCGGTACGTGCGCGAAGAGATCGCGCTGATGCGCATCGGCATCAAGCGCGGCATGACCATTCCGCGCGCGACACTCGATGGTTACGACTCGACGATCACGGCGCACATCGTCGACGATCCGGCGAAGAGCGTGTTCTGGGCGCCGTTCGCGAAGTTCCCCTCCTCGGTGCCCGAATCCGAACGCGCGCGATTGCAGGCCGAGGGGCGCGCGGCGGTGATGGATGGCGCGGTGGTTGGATACCGCGAGTTCCTCGACTTCTTCCGCAACGAATATCTGCCGAACGCGCGCACGACGCTCGGCGCGTCCGAATTGCCGAACGGCCGCGCGTACTACGCGCTGAAAATCCGCGAGTTCACCACCCTCAATCTCACACCCGAGGAGATTCACAAGATCGGATTGAGTGAGGTCGAGCGGATCTCCGGCGAGATGAATGCGGTGATGAAAAAGGCGGGATTCACCGGCGACTTCGCGGCCTTCCTCGTTTTCCTTCGCACCGACCCGCGCTTCTACGCGAAGACGCCCGAGGAGTTGCTGTCGCGGGCGTCGCGAATCGCCAAGCGCATCGACGGCAAATTGCCTTCGCTCTTCAAGACGCTCCCGCGGCTGCCGTACACGGTCGAGCCTGTGCCGGCGGACATCGCGCCGAAGTACACGAGCGGCCGTTACGTCGGTCCTGCGCAGGGGAGCACGCAGCCGGGCATCTATTGGGTGAACACGTACATGCTGGAGAGCCGGCCGCTTTACAACCTCGAGGCGCTCACGCTGCACGAGGCAGTGCCGGGTCACCATCTGCAGATTTCGCTCGCGCGCGAGCTCGGCGATCTGCCGAACTTCCGCCGCTACTCGTACATCTCCGCGTTCGGCGAAGGGTGGGGCTTGTACTGCGAATGGCTCGGCCTCGAAGCGGGCATCTACCAGGATCCGTATTCGAACTTCGGCCGTCTGACGTACGAGATGTGGCGCGCCTGTCGCCTCGTCGTCGACACCGGCATCCACTCGATGGGATGGACGCGCAAGCAGGCCATCGACTACCTCGCCACGCGCACGGCGCTGCCGCTGCACGAGGTGGAGACGGAAGTGGACCGCTACATCTCCTGGCCCGGACAGGCGCTCTCGTACAAACTCGGCGAATTGAAGATCAAAGAGCTGCGCAAACGCGCCGAGGGAGCGCTCGGGACGAAGTTCGACGTGCGAGAGTTTCACGACGTCGTCCTCGGCAGCGGCGCGGTGCCGCTGAGCGTCCTGGAATCGAATGTCGACCGCTGGATCGACGAGCAAAGGAAAAGGCGATGACCAGATCTTGTGCAGTATTGGCGTTTCTCTTCCTGGCCGGCTGCGCGACGTCGGCGAAGCAGCCGAACGTGGTCTTCCTCGGCAGCGGCATCGAGCTGCAATCGGTTCCCGGCAGTCCGTCGATGCGGACATGGTCGAGCCGCCCCGGCGCCCTCGCCGACTATCACGCCTTCCTATTCGAGCCGGTCGTCGTCGTCCTCGGTAAATCCGCCGCGGACAACCGGACCAGCGCCGACGAGTTAAAAAGTCTCAGCGAGCATCTCCGCGCCGCGTTCACCGAGGAGCTGACGCGCGGCGGCTACACGATCGTCGAAAAGCCGGGCGACGGAGTGCTTCGCGTGCGCGCCGCGCTCACGGAGCTTGTCCCGGTCGATCCCGCGAAAAACGTTGCCGCGAAAGCGGTCGGCACCGTCATCGGCGTCGGCCTCTTCCTGCCGACCGTCGACATCGGCCAGGCCGCGATCGAAGTGGACATGCGTGACAGCAACACGAATGCGCGCGTGGCCGCCTTCGCCGATCGCAAAGCGGGGCGCGCGTACTTCAGCGGATTGAGCGCGTATCGGCGCTGGGGCGACGTCGAATCCGCCTTCGGCGCCTGGGCCCGCGAGTTTCGCGTCAGGTTGGATCAGGTCCACGGCGTCGCGAAGTAGTTACCTTCCGCGCGAGCATCAGCAGCTCAGACAAGAGTGTCTGAGCCACACGCTTCGCGTTGGTTTCAACTCACGCTCCGGCTGGTGTGGCACCGACACTCTCGTCTGTGCTTTTGATGCTCGCGCGAATCCAGTTACTTGCCACAGTCGTCGGAAAGCTCGATGTCCTTCCCATCCGCGAAGCGAAGCTGCACGCCCCATCCCCAATTGTTCTCAGTAAGGGCCGCCATGATCTCGTTCCGACCGGGTTGCAGTTCGGCATAGACCGCGTCGAAACCGAGGGCGAGCGTGCCGAGGAAGGAAGGGTCGCGGGAGCCGAGCGTGGCGTTGCCGCGGAAGACCGGCTTGCCGTTGATGAACAGCGTCACCCTGTCGCTGTAGGCCAGATCGAGGCGCTTGATCTGATGCGCCGCCGACGTCACGTATGTTCGCGCCACGATCGCATCATCGACAGTCTTTCGAAAATCGGGACTGACGCCGCGGTGAACCCGGAAGCGCGAGATCTCCAGCAGACCGTTCGGAAGCCCGCGGACATTTTCCCAGGTCAGCTTCGGAAAGGCAGCAATGACATCACCTGCGACGCTGGCCGGTTCGACGTTTTGCGAAATCGCCCAGCACTGCGGCGTATTGGCCACCTTCGCCTCGGCGGGCGCATTCGGCTCCTGAGTCCGAGGAAGCGGCTGGTAGGTGAAGTTCGAGAAGCGCGCGTCGCCCGCGCCCCACAGGCCCACCGACCCGGCTTTGTACGCCCGCTGAAGGCGCGGCACGATCAGCGACGGTTTTTCAGAACGATTGACGAAGACCGCCGCGGTGTGGCCGTCGAATACCACCTTCAAATGCGCCGGCTCCATTTTCGAGAATGATGCGGCGGCGTTGTAACCGGGACCGCTGTAGATCTGCCACGCGTCGACGCGGTTGAAACGCGGCGTGTACTGCAATGCATCGGGAGCGTCGGACTTGAACGGCCTCGCGTAAACGAGCTCGAAGTTGTCGGAGCTCTCCGCGCGGAAGACGACGCCGACAAAGGCGATCGTCGACGTCGGCATGATGTCGACTTCCACGATGCCGTCGCCGATTGCGACGTCCTTGAGATGCACTTCGCCGCGAAGCGCGAGCACGTCTGTCGACATGCCGGACACGATCGCGCCCGGCTCCACGTTCCACAGCAGCGAGTCGAACTTGATGGCTTTGGGCGCGGTTTGCGCCAGCGCCGCGGGCGCGGGCGCGAGTGACAGGAGGAGAGCGAGCGTCTTCAGCATCGAGTCAGGATAAAGCGGCGCAGGCAAAGACCAGCGGCCGTTTGCAGCAACGTCACCCGCATCGCATGCTAAGGTAGCCGGACACATCAACGAAGGAGCCGATTCATGATCAAGAAGACGGACGTGCGGAAGACTGCGAAGAAGGTTGGCAAGGCCGTAGCGAAGGCGGGCAGCGACGCGTACGACGCCGCGGCGAAAGCCGCGAAGCCGAAGCTGAAGGCGATCAAGAAAGCGGCCGCGCCGCAGGTCAAAGCCGCGCGCAAAGCGATCGACAAGCAGGTCACCAAAGGCGTGAAGGGCGCGAAGTCGCTGGCCAAGGACGCGCTCAACTCCACCGCGAAGTCGCTGCAGAAAGCCGCGAAAAAGATCTGATGATCCCGGTTGCCGGACGCTGGTCCGGCAACCTCTCGCGTAATCCCGTTCGCACCGACCGGCGATGAACACTCGACGCGCAACTGCGCTGTTCGGCGGCCTCTCGCTGCTCTCGGTCGCCGCGCGATTGCTCCAACTGCAGGGGCTTCATCCGCTGGTCTGGGATGAAATCGAATTCTTCCGCGCCACCGACTGGGTGCGGCGCGGGCTCGTTCCGTATCGCGATTTCTGGGAGCACCACACTCCACTGCAGTGGTTCCTCTTCGCGCCGGTCACGGCGTTGACGATCAGCCCGGGCGTGAGCGCGATCCTGCTGATGCGGTGGGCGCAACTGCCGCTCTGGATTCTCACGTTCGTCCTGCTGCGCGGTTGGATGCGCCGCGCGGGCGTCTCCACGTTCGCTGCATCGGCGGCGATGACGCTCGTTCTCTGCAGCACGCTGTTCATGCTGCCGGCCGTCGAGTACCGCGTCGACGTTCTCGGATGCGTCGTGTATGTCGCCGCTCTCTTTTTTCTGCAGCGCGTCGGCGACCATCCGAAGTTCGCTTTCGCCGGCGGCGCGATGCTCTGCCTGGCCGGCCTTGCCAATCTGCGACTCGGTCCGCTGGCCGTGTTGACGCTGCTGCTCGTGCGGGTCGTGCGCACTCGCGACCGCGCCTGGGGCGGCAATGGCCGCGCGAACTGGTGTTTCGCGGGCGCGGCCGCCACCTTCGCTGCCGCCTGCACTTATTTCGCGGCGACGCACTCCGCGCGCATCGCGTGGCAGCGGCTGTGGAGCGACAACTTCATCGCCGACCGTTTCGCGCAGGCGCCCGTCGACTGGATGTTTGCCCACCGCTTCGCTGTCGCCTTCGGAGTCCGTCTTATCGACTCTGCGTTGAATTTTCAGCTCTCCACGGTCGATCCGGGCGGCATGGCCATCATCGTCATCGGTGCCATGGGGATCGTGCGTGCGTTGCGCAGCTTCCGCACGCCGGGCGATGACTTCTTCCTCGCCTTCCTGCAGGTCGCCAATCTCCTCTTCATCGCGGCGATGAAGTACGTCTTCAACTATCACCTCGAGATCGCCGTCCTGCTGATGGCGCCTCTCGTGGCGATGGAGATCGATCGATTCGCGGCGTCCGATTCGCGCCGCCGCGCGCTGATCGGACTCGTTCTGCTCGCCGCGACGATCAACATCGCCGCTGCCGTTTTTCGCGGCAAGGAGAGCGACACGCAGTACGAGGATTTCGTCATGCGCGAAGTCGACCGCCGCACGCCGCCCGGCTCGAAAGTCTTCGACAGCGTCGGCTGGCCGCTGCATCGCGATCCCGCCTACCGCTACTGGTTCCTGCGCGCGAACGTCGTCGTGATGGAGGAGCACAAGCTCTTCGAAACCTACGGAGTCGCCGACGTGCTGCGCGACCCTCCCGCCGCGGTGGTCGCCGACTACGACGTCCGGAAGTGGCTCGCATCGCATCGACCGTTCGGCCAATTCATCGTCACGCATTACCTTCCGCTGTGGCGCGAGATCTGGTTGCCCGGAATGAGCGCGCGCGTCACGCCGCTCGTGCCGGCCGCGCGCTGGATCGTGCTCGCCGGCGGCACCTACGACGTCTACGCATCGACGACGCTGGCGTCGCATCCGTGGTATCGCCAACCTCTCGATTTCGAACGTCCGCTGTGGCGCGGTGTCGGTCCGCCGGCGGCCGCCGATCGTGGCGCGCGCGTCGACTGGTTCGTCGACGGCGCTCCCGTTGCCCCAACGACGACGTTGACCCTCCGCAGCGGTCAGCGGCTCGATGCGGTCTCCCGTGAGCCGCTTCCCGTCGGCATCATGCTCATCGACTCGCGCAACGACGTCGCATTCTGTCAGCCGCCGCGCGGCACGACGCTCGAAGCATCCGATTCGCCGCACTGGCATCTCCCTGACGTCGGCGCGCTGCTCCAACTCGCGCGCGGCGCCAGCGCGATCGCGCCGCGCAGCCCATGCCGCCGCTGAGTCCCGAGCCTCACCAGCACAGACAAGAGTGTCTGTGCCATGCCACATTGACCCTGCCATACTTGTGGGACTGCTGCTACAGGCGCAAGTGAGTGTGGTACAGACACTCCTGTCTGTGCTTTGGCTAGCTGCAGCGCCTGATGTCGCTAGCCGCGGGCCGCGCCCGTCCCGCTACAATACCCGGCCCTTATGACTCATCGTTCCATCGGGATTCTCGGCGGCGGCATCTCCGGCGTCGCACTCGCCTCCTTCCTCGGCGGCGACGTGGAAGTCGTGGAGCGCCGCCATAGCGTCGGCGGACTTTGCGGAACGATCGTCGAGGACGGCTTCACCTTTGACGCCGCCGGCCCGCACATCATGTTCAGCAAGAACAAAGAGGTACTGAACCTGATGGTGGAAACCCTTGGGGACAACGTCCACCAGCGGCGCCGCGAGAACAAGATCTGGTTCAAAGGGCGCTTCGTGAAGTACCCGTTCGAGAACGATCTGGCAGCGCTGCCGCCGCAGGACAACTTCGACTGCATCTACGGCTACATCGTCAATCCGCGCGCGGACGACACGCCCGCCAACCTCGCGGAGTGGTCGTACAAGACCTTCGGCGCCGGGATTTCCGAAAAGTACTTCATCCCGTACAACGAGAAGATCTGGAACTACCCGGCCACGAAGCTTGGCCTCGAATTCGTCGAGCGCATCCCGAAGCCGCCGATGGAGGATGTGCTCAAGTCATCGATCGGGATTGCAACCGAGGGGTATCTGCATCAGTTGCATTTTTACTATCCGGTCGAGGGGGGATACGAATCGCTCGTACACGCCTTCGCGAAAAATGTCCGCGGCGACATCCGCACAAACTGGCGCGTCGCCTCCGTCGCGCGCGACGGCAAGCGCTGGCGCGTGACTTCGTCCGAGGGGGAAGAGCGCACTTACGACACGCTCGTCTCCACGCTGCCGATTCACGAACTCCTCAAGGTCTGGACGGATGCGCCGGATGACGTTCACAAACGCGCCGCCACGCTCCGATACAACTCTCTGATCAACGTTCTGATCGGCTGCAACGAGGATCGAGGCTATCCCTACACCGCGCTGTACGTGCCCGATCCGAATCTCCTCTTTCATCGCCTCTCGTTTCCGAAAGCGTTCAGCGAGCGCTGCGTCCCGGAGGGATCGTCGTCGGTGATGGCGGAGATCACCACGAACGAAGGCGGCGACGGCGCCTGGGAGATGACGGACGAGGCGATCATTGACCGCACCATCCGCGAATTGGAGATGACCGGGCTGGTCGATCCCTCGACGATCGTCTACCGCAAGGTCGTCCGCTTCCTCTACGGCTACCCGGTCTACGACCTCGACTACCGCGCCAACGTTACCGCGATGCGCAACGCCGTCGCCGCCACCGGCCTGCACCTGCTCGGCCGCTTCGCGCAGTTCGACTACATCAATAGTGATGTGTGCATCGAGAGGGCTCTGGCGCTTTCGAAGAAGCTGGGACCGCTGTCATCCAGAGCGGGTTAACGGCTTGGGCGCCGGTGAAGCGGAGATGAACCCAGA
>DATART010000479.1:0-5160 GCA_036264035.1 Thermoanaerobaculia bacterium
GTCATGCGCCGTTTCCTGGTCTGGTACCTGCCGCTTGCCGCCGCGATCGTCGCTGCGATTTTCTTTGGCGCCGGATTCTACTCATTCCTGCGCGGCGATATCGGCTCCTCGGTTTCGATCGGATCGCCCTCGCACGTCAGCGCCTCCGCCCCTCGCTACCAGATTGCTCCGATCATCCTCGGCGACTCCCTCGGGCGCGGCACCGGCGATGAGACGGGCCTCGGCATCGGCGGTCGATTGGTGGATGAGCTGCGAAAGCGCAACGTGCCGTCGAAGAACATCGTCAACATCGCGGTCAACGGCGCGCGGACGCGCGATCTGATCCAGCAACTCGACAGCCACAATGTGCAGACGCTGATCGCGCAATCGAACGTCGTCATCGTTTCGATCGGCGGCAACGATCTGTGGGCTGACAACAACTGGCGCAACGCGCCGCCCCGCGATCCCGAGGGCGTGATGAAGGACGTACTGAATCGCGTGGAGGAGAGCGTGAAGATCATTCGGCGCGCAAATCCGACGGCGCGCATCTTCGTGATCGGTCTTTACAACCCGTTCATCTCCACGCCGTTCGGAAAGATGCTGACGCCGTTCGTGAACCGCTGGAACGTGCTCATGGTCGAGCGCTTCAGCAACGATCCGAACATCGTCATCGTGCAGACGTCGGACATCTTTGCCTACCGCGACCGGCTGTCCTTCGATCGCTTCCATCCGAGCGACGAAGGCTATTCGTTGATCGCGCGACGGATCGCGGACGCGATCTGACCTGGGAGGCGAGCGTCTCCAATTGGTTGGCGCGCGAAGGCGCGCTCGACAATCCTAGCCCCGCGCTTTGCGCGGGGAACGAGCGTCGACGTAGATTGTGGCTGCGGAGGCGGCCACTACAAAATGCCGCGCGAAACGTTGTAGCGGCCGCCTCCGCGGCCGCCGGATGGCCGGCGCATACCCAAACCCCGCGCAAAGCGCGGGGCTAGGATTGTCGAGCGCGCCTTCGCGCGCGGCCGAAAAGCACGCGAACGCATCGCGTCATTTCTTCACAGCGTATTCGGGATGAGAAAAGCGGCGGGCGAGACGCCCGCGTTCCCAGGTCACCGCGCGGCGCGGCGGCGCGGGACGGGCGCGAGGTCGACGCGCCAGGCGCCGCGCCCGTGCGTGAAGGCGAAGAGCGCGGGGCCGCGAGGTCCGTTCCCGAGCGCGATCGACTCGGTGATGACGCGCGGGAACGACGCCTCGGCGAACCAATGTGCGCCGCCGTCGGTCGAGATGAAGATGCCGAGGTCCGTGCCGATGTAGAGGTGCGCGGCGTCGAAGGAGAGGGCGTGCACCGGGATATCGGGAAGGGCGGCCTCCCCTTCGCCGTCGAGCGGCTGCCACGCCGCGCCGCCATCAAGCGAACGCCAGACGTGCGTGCCGCCGAAACCGGCGTACGTCGCATAGACGACGTTCGGCGCGATGGTGATCGACGAGACGAAGCCGTCGCGCGGCTTCGATGCCGTCCAGGCCGTCGATGACGTCGCGGTCGTCGCCTTCGTCGTGCGATAGATCGAACCGCTGTTCGTGCCGGCCAGCATCGCGTTCGAGTTTCCCGGCGTGACGGCGAGCGCGCTGACCTGTCCGTCCAGCTGCGTGCTTGCGGTGATCCAGGCGTTGCCGGTGTGGCGCGACACCGTGCGCGCGCCGCTCCAGAGCCGCGTGCGGTCGTTGGGATCGAGAATGAACGGCGTGATGAAGAGCGTGTCGCCGGGCAGCGTGAGTTCTGCGCCCGCCGGCAGGCGTTGAATGTGGGCGTGCTGCGACTCGACATACATGATGCCTTGATCGATCGGATCGATGGCGACGTAGCCGCCGTCGCCGCCAAAGATCCGGTCCCAGCCGTCGGGCGAAGCGGGGCCGCCCACGAGCGTGCCGTTGTCCTGGGTGCCGCCGAGAACGACGGTTCCGCCCGGAAAGGGCTGCCCGTTGTAGAACTGCGTCGCTCCGTAATTGTGGTTCAGGGAGTGGAAGACGACGGACGATCGCGAGGCGGAGCAGATGTCAGGCGACAGCGCCGCGCGGGAGTTGTCAGTGCGCGTGATGCCACCGTCGTTTGCGGCGAACATCGTCTGGTTGCCGACGCCGTCGTAGCGCGGATCAAAGACGATGACGTGTTGGTCGGAGTGCGCAAATGACGTCTCCGTGCTCGCCCACCAGAACGACGCCAGCCGGAACGAACGGCCGCCGTCATCGGATCGGAAAAGATCGACGCCCGCAGCCCAGACGCGGTTCTCGTCACGCGGATCGACGGCGATGACGTTCGAGTACCACCCCATGTTGTCCGGTGAGGTCCCGCCACAGTCGCTGGCGGGATCGGTGACGGGATTTGTGAGCAGCAACGTCGACAGGTGATCGTTGCTCGTGTTGCGCAATTGCGCGTGCCACGTCGCTCCGCCGTCGTCGGAGCGGTAGACCGCGAAGAGACCCTGCGTGAAGCGGCCGCCGGGTCCCGGCGCATTGCTGGCGGCCAGCGCGTACGCGACCGACGGGTTCGACTGCGCGAAGGCGAGCGAGGTTCGCCCCATGTCTGTTTCCGTCAGGACCGCGTCCCACGCCGCGTTCGTTTCGGCCGCGGCGTTGCGATACACCGTCGCCTGCGCGAATGTGCCGCACGAAGCAAGGAGGTAATCGTTGTTCGTGTCTGCGCGGAAAGCGAGATCGAGACATCCGCCGTTGACCGGCGCCGGCAGTACGCGGCTCCAGGTGAGGCCGGAGTCGGATGACCGCCAGATACCGCTTCGCGTCGCGGCGTAGAGCCGATGCGGATCGTGCGTGGAAACCGTCAGGTCATTGACGTAATCGAAGTCGGAGTTGTTGGTCGACGACAGCTGCTGCCACGTTGCTCCGGCATCGCTCGTCACGAAGATCCCATTGCCGCGAATCGGCAGCGCCGTGCCGCGGACCACTTCGCGAAAATATCCCTCGCCTGTTCCGGCGTAGATCACGCGCGGGTTCGACGGATCGAATGCCAGCGAATTGACGGCCAGGTTCGCCATCGCATCGCCGGTCGCCGTCCAGTTCGCGCCGGCAGTCGTCGTTTTCCAGACGCCGCCGGAGACGGCCGCCGCGTACATCGTGTTCGGGTCATTCGGGTCGATCAGCAGCGCGCCGGTGCGGCCGCCGATGTTGCCGGGACCGAGAAACGTCCAGCCGCCGGACGTGAAAAGCGACTCGGCGTGAACGCGGCTGCCGTCTGTTTGTGCGAGCGACAGACGCGGCATGCGATCGATGCGCGCGCGCGCCGCGGCGTAGCGGGCGTTGACATCGACGTCCGCCGTGATGCCGCGCTTCATCGCAAAGTATTCGGCGGCGGCATCGGGATCATCGAAGCGCGCTTCAATCGTCGGACGATCGACTCGCGGAACGGACCGCGACAACATCGCGCTGAGCGCGAGAAGAATGACAACGCCGATCGGGCGGCGGAGCGACGTAACGACCTACCGGCGCCGTCCGCCGAACAGCCGGAGCAGGAAAAGGAACAGGTTGATGAAGTCGAGATAGAGCATCAGAGCGCCGATCACGGCGAAGCTCTCCTGCTGCGGCCCGGTCGCCGTGGCCATCACCTTCAGCTTCTGATTGTCCCAGGCGGTCAGGCCGAGGAAGATGAAAACGCCGAGGATCGAGATCACGAACGACATGCCGTCCGACTTCAGGAACACATTGATCAGCATGCAGATGATGATGCCGAAGAGACCCATCATCATGAACGAGCCGATCGATGTCAGATCGCGCTTCGTTACCATGCCGTAGATCGACATCGCCGCGAACATCCCGGCCGCGGTCACGAACGCCATCGTGATCGAGCCGCCGGTGTATGCCCAGAAAATCACGCTCAGCGTCAATCCATTGAGCAGCGAATAAACGAGAAACGCCGCCGCGGCCGTGCCTGGAGCCATCACACGGATGCGGAACGACAACCAGAAGACGATGCCGATCTCGGCGATCATCAATCCGCCGCGCACGAACGGCGTGCCGAGGACGATCTGCTGCATGGCCGGCGACATCACCACCCAGAGAGCGGCGAAGGCGGTCGTCAGCAGGCCGCCGAACATCCATCCATACACCGAGCGGACGAAGGCGCGCGTGCGCCCCTCCATCTCGGCTGTGCTCGCCGAAATCCAGGCTGGTTGCTGCTGAGAAGAGTTGGGAAGCATGCTGAATCCTCCGTTGACCCGCGATGATAACGCGGCGTAAGGAACGCGCATTGCGTGTCGGTCGTGGCGGGTGGGGTGTGGGGTGTGGGAGACAAAAGAAACAGCTGACTTCCTGGTCGGCTTCATCTCCCACTCCCCACCCCCTACTTCCCACACCCTGAATCTCGGAATACCACAGTGTGTCGGGGTGTGGGGGGTGGGAGACAAAAGAAACAGCTCACTTCTTGGTCAGCTTCATCTCCCACTCCCCACCCCCTACTCCCCACACCCGTGAAAACCGGAATATCACACCGCTTCGCTCAGGTTTCGAACGTATACAAATCTGATGACATCGCACTAAAGTCGCGGTAAACGTCAGTAGGAGAAAAACTTATGTCTAAAATTATCGGCATCGACCTCGGCACGACCAACTCCGTCGTGGCGGTCATGGAGGGCAATGAGCCCAAAGTGATCGTCAACGCCGAAGGCAGCCGCATCACCCCTTCCGTAGTCGGTTTCGCCCGCAACGGCGAACGGCTCGTCGGCCAGGTCGCCAAGCGCCAGGCCGTCACCAACCCTGAAAACACGATCTTCTCGATCAAGCGCTTCATGGGGCGCAAGTTCGAGGAAGTCAACGAAGAGATGAAGATGGTCCCCTACAAGGTGACCCGCGCCTCCAACGGCGACGTGCGCGTGGAAGTGGACGGCAAGCTTTACTCGCCGCCCGAGCTTTCCGCGATGATCCTGCAGAAGCTGAAGCAGGCTGCCGAAGACTACCTCGGCGAAAAAGTCGACCGCGCGGTCATCACCGTGCCGGCGTACTTCAACGATTCGCAGCGCCAGGCCACCAAGGACGCAGGCGAGATCGCCGGCCTCAAGGTCGAGCGACTCGTCAACGAGCCGACCGCTGCTGCGCTCGCGTACGGTCTCGACAAGAAATCGAACGAAACGATCGCCGTGTATGACTTCGGCGGCGGCACGTTCGACATCTCCGTCC
>DATART010000486.1:0-4222 GCA_036264035.1 Thermoanaerobaculia bacterium
CGATCTCGTCGTTGGCCAGCGCGGCGCCGGCGGCGAGCAGCAACGCCAGAGTCATGAAGAGTGATTTGCGCATCGGTCGCGTCCTCCGGGTGTGAGAACGGCTCCGCGGCGAAAAGGTTATCGAAAAAAAAACGAGGGGCCCGAAGGCCCCTCGCAGTTACGACTCCCCAAAAGTCGATGATGATGCTTACTTACCCTTCTTCGACGACTTCTTAGCTGACTTCTTCGCAGCAGCCTTTTTCTTTGCGGCCATTAAGCTCACCACCTTTCATGCCGTACGGGACCTCACGGTCGCGCCTACTTGGCAAAAAACGCCGGATCTCTCCGGCCAACTTACTTTCGGGTGGGGGTTGCGGCAGGGATGGGAGAGACGACGACCTTCAACATGTACCGGAGCTTCGAGGTTGTTTGTCCAGTTCGTGGCGATCATCGTTTTAACTTGATCGTTAATATGCGATCGTTAACTCATATTGTCAAGCAATTGTTTATGAAAATCGTAATCGAGACGCGTTGTTCCACGTCCGTTCCACGGATTTTCGCGATTTCAGCGCGCGATGGACGCGCGATATGCGTTGCGCGTGAGCTCCGCGCAGCGCGTCCACGTGAACTGTTTCGCGCGCGCGATGCCGCGTGACGCGAGCGCGCGGCACAGCGATTCGTCGCAGGCGATGCGCGTCATCGCGCCGGCAAGTGATGCGGCGTCCGGCTCGACGTGCAGCGCGGCGTCGCCGGTGATCTCCACGAGCGCCGCCGCGTTCGAGGTGATCACCGCGCAGCCGCACGCCATCGCCTCCAGCGCCGGCAGTCCGAATCCCTCTTCGCGGCTCGGCATCACCAGCGCGATCGCGCCGCGGTAGAGCGCCGCGAGTTCGGCATCGTTGACGAAGCCGGTGACGATGACCCGCTCGCGTGATTTGAAACGTTCGAATGCGGCACCGGCGAGAACGAGTGAAGCGTTTTCGGTTTTCGAGAACGCATCGACCAGCACATCGACGTTTTTGTGCGGCTTGTCGTTGCCGACGTAGAGAAAGTAGCGTCCGTCAGCTGCCGCTCCGCCCTCAGAAAACGGCGCACGGACGCCGTCCGGCGTCACAATCACGTGGTCCTCCGCGCAGCCGAACGTGCTCACGATTTCTCGCTTGACTGCCTCGCTCACCGTCAGCACGCGCCGGCTGCGACGGACCGCGCGGCCGATCATCTGCCGCGCGTACAACCGCGCCATCGGATTCGGATTGCGGAGATGGATGAGGTCATGGATCGTGACCACGAACGGCACGCTCGTAAACGCTACGACGTAGTGCGGCGCGTGAAAGAGATCGACCTTCGCGCGATCGATGGCCCGGCCGAGGATGATCAGCTCGCGGAGAGAGTAGTGAGGAGCGTCGGCGATGACGTGCTCGACTCCGGCCGGGATCAGATGCGCGAGCCGCTTCGGCGCGAAGGCGGCATACGTGTCGTTGCCGTCTCGCGCCAGCTCCTGCAACAGTCCGTGGATGTAGGTGCCGATCCCGAAGTCGGCGATTTTGCGGGCGTCGATGCCGATTCTCATCGCGCCGCCTCTGCCAAAAGCTGTGACATCAACGCCGCGCTGCGATTCCACGTGTACATCCGCGCCCGTTCCGGTCCACGCGCGCGCAACTCGGATCGCAGCGATTTGTCGGAGAGAACGCGCAGCAGCGCATCGCGCAACACAACGCGATCGCCCGGATCGACGAGCAGCGCCGCGCCTTCGGCATACTCCGGAATCGCGCCGGTGCGCGTCGCGATCACCGGCGCGCCGCACGCCATCGCCTCCAGCGGCGGGATTCCGAACCCTTCGTACCGCGACGGATAGACAAACGCTCGCGCGTGGCGATACAACTCGCGCAGCCGCGCCCGATCCACATATCCAGTCACTTCGGCATCGCGGGGCAGCTGCACATCGCCCCATCCCGCGTCGCCGCAAAGGATCAGCCGCGGCCGCGGATGCGGCAGCGAATCCCAGACCGCCAGCAGATCGTCCAACCCTTTTCGCGGCTCGATCGTGCCGACGAAGAGTACGTAGTCGTCTTCATCGCCTGCCGGAGTGAAGAACTCATCGACGCCGTTCGCCACGATCTCGATTCTCGATCGCGACACGCCGAACCACCGCACCGCCTCCTCGGCCACGAGGCGCGAAACGGCCGCGATGCGCGTCGCCATCTGCAGACTGCGGCCGATGAAGACATTGAACGACAGCACTGTCTTTGCGCGATGGCGCAGCGGCATCGTGAGCGAGCTGAAGTCGTGCAGCGTCGCTACCGACGGAATGCGAAGCGCCAGCGGCAGCGTGCCGTGCGGCGCCCAGAGGACGCCCTCGGTCGCGATGCGCGGCAGCACGAGCTGTTGCCACGCCACGCCGAACGGCATCGAATCGACGCGAAACGCGCACCGTTCGAGTCCGGATCGATCGTCGATCGCCGCATGCGACGCGATCGTCGGCGCAGGAATCAGCCGCCGCGCAATCTCGGCGGTGTGAACGCCGATGCCGGTGCGGTTGCCGACGAGCGCGCGGCCGTCGATGGTGATGTGCACGCAGCGAGTTTACGTGCTTGTGTGGCACAGACACTCTTGTCTGTGCTTTTGCAAGATCGCGTGTCTGAACAGCCTTCGCGAGCCTCACCAGCACAGACAAGAGTGTCTGTGCCACATTACTCCGCGCTTCGCCGCAGCACCGCGAGCGTCTGCGCCGCCGCGACGTCCCACCGAAACTGCGCGGCTCGCGCGATGCCGGCGGCGGAGAGTCGCGCGCGCAGTGCGGCGTCGGTGAGCGCGCGTTCCATCTGCGCTTCGAGCGCGTGCGAATCGCGCGGTGGGAAGTAAAGCGCGGCATTGCCGCCGATTTCTGGCAGCGACGACGATCGCGCCGCGATCGAGGGGATACCGTACGCCATCGCTTCGAGCAGTGGAAAGCCGAAGCCTTCGTAGATCGATGGAAAGACAAACAGCGATGCGTTGCGGTAGATCGACGCGAGCTCGGTCGGCGGAACGTAGTCGAGGTGATGGACGCCCGGCGCGCGGAGCCGCGGAATCATCGATTCCGATTTCCAGCCGACGCGGCCGACCACCACCAGCGCGCCGTCGTACGCGCCGCGCGCGCGGAGGCGCGCGAATGCGTCGAGCAGGACCTCCAGGTTCTTGCGCGGCTCGATCGTGCTCACGAAGAGGGTGTAGTTTTTTGGGAGGGAGTGGGGAGTGGGGGGTGGGGGGTGGGAGGAGATCGAGAGACCGGAGAGGATCGTCACTGCTCGCGACGGATCGATGTCGTAGAACGCGAGCAGATCCTGCCGCGTCGACTCCGACACGCAGATCGCCGCATCCGCCTGCGCGAGCTCGCGCTGCATGTGATATTCGAGATTGATCAGCGTCTCCTTCTGCAGCAGCTCGGGAAAACGTTTGTACGTCAGGTCGTGAATCGTCACCACCCGCCTGCGCGCGACCGCGCCGAGGAGGCGGGGGAGGAAATAGTTCGCGCCGAACATCACGTCGACGTCGATCAGCTTCATCCAGGCCACGTACGCGGCCGCGGTGATCGCGCGCGAACGGCCGGAGATGATGCCGTGGCCGCGCAGATCGAACCAGCAGAGCCGCGCGTTCGCCGGGATTTCGGCGTGCAGCGCCGGGCCGAAATCGGTCACGCGCGCATCGCCGAAGAGATAAAGCTCCACGTCGTCGTTTTTCGCCAGTTCATGTAGCAGGTGGTAGAGGTACCAGCCGATGCCGGTGAGCGGCTCATAAAACGGACGGATGTCGATGCCGATGCGCAGCTTGCGTTCGCGGCGCGTGGCCGCGCGAAACGCGTTTGCAACGCGCTCGCGGAGGGCATGGCTCAGAGTGTGAACGACGGTGCGGACCGTAGACGGCATCGGGACGCGGATCGTAACTGACCTTCTGTTGGATGACACAATGCCGAGGAATCGATGCGAAAGCTGACCATCACCGCGGCCGTCATTCTCGCGCTCGTCGCGGCCGTCATCATCTATCTCGTTGCCACGACGCCGAAGACTTCCGCGGGCATCCGCTTTCCGTTGACCGGTGCGCAGCGCGATCTCGTCGCGTCGGTGCCGGAGTCGGCCGAGTCGTTCGCCTTGATTCCGGCTGCGGCGGCGCTCGACTCGAAACTGCGCGCGAATCCCGTGACCGAGGGAGCTGTCGAGAATTGGGAGAAATTGCATTCGTTGCCGTCCCCGTGGATGGCCGGCGG
>DATART010000488.1:0-4309 GCA_036264035.1 Thermoanaerobaculia bacterium
CTCGACCAGGTCCGAAACCTCTGCGATCGCGCACTCTGGCTCGATCACGGCGAGCCGGAAACGATCGGCGATCCGGTCCGTGTTGTCGACGCCTATCTGCAGGCGGTGTCATCGACCCAGACCGCTGCGCCGCGCGTTGCCGCCGCGGAACCCGAAGCACCGCGCGACGATCCAAACGAAGAAGAGCGCTGGGGCTCCGGCGAGGTGGTGCTCTCGCGTGTGGCTCTCGTCGACAACCGCGGCAACGAGCTGGTGGCCCTCGGACCCGGAACTCCCGTCGCGATCGAAATGGACATCACCGTCCGCGTGCCGCAGGACGACTTCGTCTTCGGCATCGGCATCTATCACGCCGACGGCGCCTGCGTGTACGGCACGAACACCGACCTGGAAGGGCTGATGCCGGAGCGCCTCGAGACCAACGGGCGCGTCCGCTTCATCATGCCGGCCCTCGATCTGGTGGCCGGCACCTACCGCATCGACGCCGCCATCCACACCCGCAACGGCCGCGCCTTCGACTACCGCCGCGGCGCCATCCGCTTCGTCGTCGGCTCCCGTGTCCACGACATCGGCGTCTACCGCCCGAAGCACCAATGGAAATTCGAAGGCGGCATCGCCTTCAACGAGATCGACCTGGAACAGCGCAACGTCCCGATCGAAGTCGCCGAGGCGATGCGGGCGGCGCGGAAGCCGAAACGAACGCGCTGAGTCACCAAAAGCGTGGAAACGCGCTCAAAGTTCGGTGGTCTCACCGCGATCGAACTCTGCCAAGGCTTCCGCAGAGAGCTGGTCGAACTTCCCTGCTTTCGAATCTACGTCGATCTGGCGATCCCAGACTTTGCCAGTCATACTCGGCAAACCAAGACGGAACGCGGCCAGTTCTTCGGCCGTTAGACTTTGAACGTCATTCTCGAGTGCTTCAACCTTGGTCATAGCTTTCGTTATGCGGCGCTGGCAGCATCGTCCGCAGATCGGAGAGTTTCTGGCGCGATGTCAGCACCGTTAGGCCAGCAGACCGTGCCGCCTTCGATGAAGAAGCGCTTGAACTCGCGCTTGTCGACGAGAGGTTGAAACACATCACCGTGCAGCCATCGTGAAAAATCGACGGTCTTCTTGACGCCATCTGAGAATTCGATTCGCAACTGATGGCCGCGAACGTACTTAGCGGCCAGCACGCGGATGAGTTGTTTAGCCATTCTTCTTACTCCAGAGGAGCTATCTTCTCTAACCCCTGCAGCGCTTTTGCCCGTTTCCAGTTGATTGCAAGTTCCATTTCATGTCGCCTCGTCCACTCCTGAATGAGCTTTCGTGCTGTGCTCGAACGGATCTCACCTGCAATGATTCGTCCGCGAAAATCAAACACCGCATCTTGACCGTGATACTCGGCGTGAAAATGGGGTGGACCGTGGTCGTCGAAGTACATGCGAATGATGATCCCGAAGAAGGCAGAGATGATTGGCACTCAGTCAATCGTAGCAAAGGGGACCTCTCTAACCCTTCACCCACGGCAGCTCCCACCGCCCTTCCCCCTCATCTAACTTCGGCAGCGGGACGACCTTTCCCTGGCGCTTCAGCTGCGTCAGCTCCCATAGCTTCGCGTACTTGAGGAACGTGTAGTAGACGTGCATGCCGACGGAGATGAGGCCTCGCGTGCCGTCGAGGAAGCCGAGGTTGATCACGAAATCGCGGACGAACTTGGCGATCGGGTGGCCGAGGATGCCAAAGAGGTTCGTGGTCTTGCCGTCGATGTACATCTGCGCGGCGCCCCAGTTCGCGTAGCGCGTCATCTTGGCGATCATGTGGTCGAAGGTGCGGATGTAGTAGTGGTCCATCTTCGCGTTAAGGCGGCCCGTGGCGCCGTCGACGAGCAGGTCGGCGTGAACGCGTTTGTTCGGATAGCGGGCGTGCAGTTTGTGGAAGAGGCGCGTGACGCGGTCGCGCTGCAGGCCGGAGAAGCGCACCGGTTTGCCGAGCATGAAGTTGAGACGGCCGACGGAGTAGGCCCATAGATCGAGCGGACCTTCCAGTGTGCGCAGCAGCTCATCGCGCAGCTTCGGTGTAACGCGCTCGTCGGCATCGATGACGAAGATCCAGTCGTGCGTGGAACGGTCGATGCCGTAGTTTTTCTGTGACGCCGCGCCGAGATATTCGCGTTGCTCGATGCGTACGCGTTGGAACTTGTCGCGCACCAGCTCGATCGTGCCGTCTTTGGAGAACGAATCGAGCAGATAGATTTCGTCGGCCCATTCGACGGAACGGATGCACGCCTCGATGTTCTCGATCTCATCGAGCGTGTGAATCAGGACGGTGACGGGGGCGCGCGGCACGGAGCCGAAATCGTACACTTTGCGGATGCGAATCCGCGTCCTTGCTCTTCTCGCCGTCTCGCTCGCCACTCGTGTTCATGCAACGCCGCCGCAAACACGCCTGTTCATCCTCGGCGGACATCGCGCCGGTCAGGAGATCGTCGCGACGAGCGGGAGCACGCGCACAGTCGACTTCGAATTCAATGACCGCGGGCGCGGGCCGAAGACGCATACGGTCATGACGGCGGATGCGAAGTCGATCACGACGTCACTGAAGACCGAGGGCAACGATTACTTCAAGGCGCCGGTGAGTGAGACGTTCGCGAACGGCGCTTGGTCGAACGGCGCGGAGAAGGGGAGCGCGGCGTCGCACGCGTTTTACGTTTCGATGTATGGGCCGCCGGAGGAGACGGCAGTGCTGGCGCGGGCGCTGCTGGCGGCGCCGAATCAGAAGCTGGCGCTGCTGCCGGCGGGCGAGGCGTCGATCCGGCGGGTTGGCGAGTTGACTGTCTCCGCGGCCGGAAAGTCGCAGCACGTCACCTGCTACGAGATCAGCGGCCTCGGATTCACGCCGTCGCCGGTTTGGCTCGACGATCGTCGCGAGCTCTTCGCGTCGGCGTCGTCGTGGTCGTCGGTGATCGCGGACGGTTGGGATTCCGTCATCCCGCAATTGCTGCAGGCGCAGGACAAGTGGCGCGACGAAGCCGTCTCGCGCGCGGCCAGGCGGCTCACGCATGCGGCGGCGGGCGGCGGCATCGTGATCACAAATGCGCGGCTGTTCGATCCGATCACGATGACGACGACGCCCGCGACGACGATCGTCATCCGCGGCAATCGGATCGAGAGCGTCGGCGGCGCTGCGCCCGATGGATTCGAACGAATCGACGCGAAGGGCCGCATGGTCATCCCAGGCTTGTGGGACATGCACACGCACAACTCGGCCGATGACGGAATGCTCGACATCGCGAACGGCGTGACGTCGGTGCGCGACATGGCCAACGATACCGACTTTCTGCTCGATCTGCGCAAGAAGTGGGACAGCGGTGCCGCCATCGGACCGCGCGTCGTCCTGGCCGGCATCATCGACGGGCCTGGCAAGTTCGCGGGACCGACGAAGGTGCTCGTCGACAACGCAGATCAGGCGCGCTCCGCGGTCGATAACTACGCGAAACTCGGTTACGAGCAGATCAAGATTTACAGCTCGGTGAAGCCGGAGCTCGTCCCGGTGATCACGGCGGCGGCGCACGCGCATGGGCTGCGCGTGAGCGGGCACATTCCGGCATTCATGCGCGCCGAGGAGGCGGTACGGGCGGGATACGACGAGATCCAGCACACGAATTTTCTCTTCCTCAATTTCTGGCCGGACGTCGCGGACACGCGTACGCCGGTCCGCTTCACGGCGGTCGCGGAGCGCGCCGCGGCGCTCGATCTGAAGTCGGCGCCGGTGCAGGCGTTCCTGGATCTTCTGCGCGAGAAAAAGACGGTCATCGATCCGACGGTCTCGATCTTCGAAGGGATGTTCACCTCACGCCTCGGCACGATGTCGCCGAGCTACGCGATGATCGCCGACCGCCTTCCGCCGCAGGTCCGGCGGGGATTTCTCACGGGTGGACTACCCGTGCCCGAGGGGAAGGATCAAACGTATCGCGATTCGTTCCGCAATGTGCTGGCGATGGTGAAGGCGCTGTACGACAACCACATCCCAATCGTGGCGGGCACCGACGCGATGGCCGGCTTCTCATTGCATCGCGAGCTGGAGCTGTACGTCCAGGCCGGGATTCCGGCCGCCGAGGCGCTGCGCATCGCGACTCTCGGCGCGGCGGCCGTGATGAAACATGACGACATCCTCGGATCGATCGCGCCGGGCAAGCTTGCAGATCTCGACATCATCGACGGCGATCCGTCAACGAACATCAGCGACATTCGCCGCGTGGTAACCGTGATCAAGGATGGGAAAGTATTCGACGCGCGGGCGGTGGCGGCGGAGATTGGAGTGCGTACCCAGT